>JBMCIT010000128.1:0-4578 GCA_048616715.1 Tangfeifania sp.
GGATATCTTTCAGAAGTTGGTATTGCCGAACTGCTCCCTAATATGGTCAATTCAAAAGGCATCCGGCTTTACAACCTCTTTTTTTTCTTCAGTAATTCTTCGGCTTCATCAACAGTTTTTGTAATCAGTAAAACTGTGTGAAGCATCGAAATCCTGATTAAGTTCTCAACATCGGGTTGCAACCCTGACAAAATGAATGTCCCAATAGCATCTTCGCATAAACGGTTACCAACCAGAATGGCCCGCAATCCGGAGGAATCGCAATAACTGCATTCACTCATGTCGAGCACAATATCTGTTGCGCCGCTATTGTTTAAAATAACCAACTCCGATTTTAAATCGGGTGCACTGTTGGTATCCAGTCTGTCGGTTTTTACCTTAATAAGCGTATACTCTTCTTTTTTTAGAATTTCGAATGCCATGGTACAATTTACGAAATTATGGTTAATCTTAATTAACCAAAACCGGATTTATTTGTCTTTTTGTTCGTTATCCTCTTTACCCTCTTTGTTTTCTTTGCTCTTTTTACTCTCATTTTTTTCCATTTGAGATTTCAGGGCAGCCAAATCAGAGATATCTCCAAGAGTGGTTTTTTCGATGTTGTCGCTCATGCTCTTCATTGCTTTTTTGCTGGTGCGGGCCTGCGATTTACGTTTTGCTGAATCTTCAGCACGTTTTGCATCTTCAAATACTCTTGAATGCGAAACGATAATTCGTTTTGCCGATTTGTTGAACTCGATAACTTTAAAATCCAGTTTTTCGTCTTGTTTTGCCTGGGTCCCGTCTTCTTTAACGAGGTGACGCGGAGTGGCAAATCCTTCAACTCCGTATGGCAATGCAACAACAGCGCCTTTGTCCATCAGGTCGACAACAGTTCCTTCGTGAATGGAATCGGTGGTGAAAATGGTTTCGAAAACATCCCACGGATTTTCTTCCAATTGCTTATGGCCGAGGCTCAACCTGCGGTTTTCAGCGTCGATGTCCAATACTACCACTTCAATTTCTTCTCCTACTGAAGTAAATTCTGACGGGTGCTTGATTTTTTTCGTCCAGCTCAGGTCTGAAATGTGAATCAAACCGTCAACACCTTCGGCAATTTCAACAAACACACCAAAGTTTGTGAAGTTGCGAACGATGGCTTTGTGTTTTGTGCCAACGCCGTAGTTTTCTTCAATTTTTTCCCACGGGTCTTCTTTCAGTTGCTTCATGCCGAGCGACATCTTCCTTTCATCGCGGTCGAGTGTCAGCACAACAGCTTCTACTTCGTCGCCTACTTTCAGGAAGTCTTGTGCGCTGCGCAGGTGCTGGCTCCACGACATTTCCGAAACGTGAATCAGGCCTTCAACTCCCGGGGCAATTTCTACAAATGCACCGTAGTCGGCCAGTACAACAACTTTTCCTTTTACTTTATCGCCTACTTTCAGTTCTTCATCCAGCTTATCCCACGGATGCGGAGTAAGTTGTTTCAGACCCAGTGCGATGCGTTTTTTGTCGTCGTCGAAATCGAGGATAACCACGTTCAGTTTCTGATCGAGTTCCACAATTTCGCTCGGGTGGGAAATGCGTCCCCACGAAAGGTCGGTGATGTGAATCAGGCCGTCTACGCCGCCAAGGTCCATAAATACACCGTATGATGTGATGTTTTTAACGGTTCCTTCAAGTACCTGGCCTTTTTCGAGTTTGGCAATAATTTCCTTTTTCTGCTGCTCGAGTTCAGCCTCGATAAGCGCTTTGTGCGAAACAACAACGTTGCGGTATTCGTGATTGATTTTAACCACTTTGAATTCCATGGTTTTTCCTACAAATACATCGTAGTCGCGAATGGGTTTTACATCGATTTGTGAACCGGGCAGGAAGGCTTCGATGCCAAATACATCGACAATCATACCACCTTTTGTGCGGCACTTGATGTAGCCTTTGATAATTTCGTCTTTCTCGAGCGATTCGTTTACACGTTCCCATGAGCGGGTTGCACGCGCTTTTTTGTGCGAAAGGATCATCTGTCCTTTTTTGTCCTCGAGACTTTCGATGTAAACATCCACTTTGTCGCCAACTTTCAAATCGGGGTTGTACCTGAATTCGTTCAGGCTTACAATACCATCTGATTTGTAGCCGATATCGACAACTACTTCGCGTTTGTTCATGGCAATTACAGTGCCTTCGAGAACTTCTTTTTCGGTTACGGTATTAAGCGTATCGTCGTAAAGTTTTTCAAGGTCTGCTCTTTTTTCTTCAGAATAAGCATCGATTCCGGTTTCGAGGCTGGCCCAGTCGAATTCTTCGTCTGATTTTTTCTCGTCTTTGGTCTCGGTTTCAACGGTTGTTTCTGCAGAAACTTCTTCTTTCATTTCAACCGCATCGTCAATAGTTTTGGCTATAACTTCTTCTTTTTTGGTTGTTTCTTCAGCAGGAGTTTCTTCTGTTGTTTCAGCTTTCGGCTCTTCTTTTTCTTCTGAGGTTTTTTCCCCGGTTTTGCCTTCTTCGTTTTCTTTTCTAACAGCTTCAGCAGCTTCCTCTTTTGTCTCAACAGCTTCCAGCTCGTTTTCAATTGTTTCTTTTTCAGGCTCTTCCGGTGTTTGTTCGGCCTTGGTTACTTTCTGAACAGTAGAGTCGTCTACTTTGCGTTCTTCCTGTTCAATTTTTTCGTTTTTCTTTTCAGTCATGTAATGTTCTTTTGATAATTAATGAATTAGACATTATAATAATATTTAAACCGCGCGCAAAAATATAACTTAATTCACTTGCAACAAAGGTTTTCAGTATTTTATTTTGTCTGATTGACAATTCAGTAACATTTTGATTTAAAGTATACCCCGATCGTTAAAAAAGGTTTTTATTTCAGCGGTTTTCGTTGGTGACATAATATTTTATTAATTTTGACATCCGTTTTTAGAATTAAACCAAATTTACAATGAAAGGAATTATTCTTGCCGGTGGCGCCGGAACACGGCTATACCCGATTACGCAATCCATCTCGAAACAGATTATTCCGGTTTACGACAAACCGATGATTTATTATCCGCTGTCTGTTTTAATGCTGGCCGGGATCAGGGAAATTCTGATTATCTCAACTCCTGATGATATCGGTCTTTATGAAAAGCTTCTGGGTGACGGGAAACAGCTCGGACTGGATATTTCCTATAAAATACAACCTTCGCCTGAAGGATTGGCGCAGGCGTTTATCCTGGGAGAACAATTTATTGGCGATGACAATGTGTGCATGATTCTGGGCGACAACCTTTTTTACGGCTACAATTTTCGTTCGATTCTCGAAGACGCAGCCAGCCTGGAAGACGGAGCGATTGTTTTCGGTTATTATGTGAACGACCCGGAGCGCTACGGAGTGGTTGATTTCGACGAAACAGGAAAGGTAATGAGTATTGAAGAAAAACCAAAGCACCCCAAATCGAACTACGCGGTTACCGGGTTGTATTTTTATTCGAACGATGTGGTTCAGAAAGCCAAAAACCTCAAACCTTCGTCACGTGGTGAACTGGAAATTACCGATTTGAACCGTATTTACCTTGAAGAGAACAGGTTGAATGTAAAATTGCTCGGCCGTGGTTTTGCCTGGCTCGATACCGGTACTCACGACAGTTTGCTGCAGGCATCGAATTTTATTGCCACCATAGAGCAGCGTCAGGGATTAAAAGTGTCGTGCATCGAGGAAATAGCTTTCAAAAAAGGGTTCATCAGCAAAGAACAATTAATTAAACTGGCGCAGCCAATGAGAAAAAACCAGTATGGAGAATACCTCATGCAACTGGCTGAAAAACAAATTCTCTCATTTTAGAGCATAAATGAAAATTACTGAAACATCACTTCCGGGTCTCCTGATTATCGAACCACGGGTTTTTGAAGACTCCCGCGGTTATTTTTTTGAATCGTACCAGGAAGAACGTTATAAAGAAGGGGGCATTATTGCCTCATTTATGCAGGACAATGAATCGAAATCGGTGCGTGGCGTGGTTCGCGGGCTCCATTATCAACTGGCTCCCTATGCACAGGCCAAGCTCGTGCGTGTGGTCGAGGGAAGTGTTTACGACGTAGCAGTTGACCTGCGAAAAGGTTCACCCACTTTTGGCAAATGGTTCGGTCTCGAACTCGATGCGAAAAGTAAAAAGCAGCTTTTTGTGCCGCGGGGCTTTGCTCATGGTTTTTCGGTTTTGAGCGAAACCGCCATCTTTTCTTACAAATGTGATAATGCATATAATAAAAATTCGGAACGGGCAATAAATATAAATGATCCGGAACTAAGAATCGATTGGATGCTGGGTGAAACAGAGCCTGTTGTTTCGGAAAAAGATTTGGCTGCACCCCTGTTTTCCGCAGCCGAAATGAATTTTATTTTTGAAGGATGATAATACTTGTAACCGGAGCATACGGACAATTGGGAAGCGAACTGAAGGTTTTGGCTGAGCAATCTTCAGAACATCAGTTTCTGTTTACTGATTCCGATACACTCGATATTTCAGATGAAAATCAGGTTAGCAGGTTTTTTGAAAAAGAAAAGCCGCAATTTGTGATCAATTGTGCCGCTTACACTGCCGTTGACAAAGCCGAAACTGAAATGGAGAC
>JBMCIT010000129.1:0-4570 GCA_048616715.1 Tangfeifania sp.
TTAACTTGCTTTCAGCCTGCGAATACTCGACCGGTCCATTTTTCGTTGTGCATACTCCCTGGTAATAATCAGATTGTCAGCTTTTTCTGATGGCATTTCATACATGGCGTCGTTCATAATGCTTTCGCAAATGGAACGTAATCCGCGGGCACCCAACTTAAATTCGATGGCTTTTTCCACGATGTACTGAAGCGCTTCCTCTTCAAATTCAAGGTTGATTTTATCAATCTGGAACAATTTTTTGTATTGTTTGATCACCGAGTTTTTGGGTTCGGTGAGGATGTTTCGCAATGCTTCCTTGTCGAGCGGATCGAGGTGTACCAACACTGGCAGCCGGCCAATAATTTCGGGAATCAGTCCAAACGATTTCAAATCCTGTGGAGCAATGTATTGCAGCAGGTTTTCGCGCTCGATGCGGTCAACTTCTTTTGCGGCGCTGTATCCAATTACCTTGGTATTGAGCCGGTTGGCAATTTTGCGTTCGATGCCGTCGAAAGCACCGCCACATATAAACAGGATATTTTTGGTATCCACCGGAATGAGTTTCTGTTCCGGGTGCTTGCGTCCTCCCTGGGGCGGTACGTTAATTACCGAACCTTCGAGCAGTTTCAGCAATCCCTGCTGAACGCCTTCGCCTGAAACATCGCGGGTGATGGAAGGATTGTCGCTTTTGCGGGCAATTTTATCAATTTCGTCAACGAAAACAATTCCGCGTTCAGCAGCTTCGGTGTTGTAGTCGGCAGCCTGCAGAAGGCGCGTTAAAATACTTTCGATATCTTCACCCACATAGCCGGCCTCAGTTAAAACTGTTGCATCGACAATTGTGAACGGAACATGCAGCATTTTGGCAATTGTGCGTGCGAGCAGGGTTTTTCCGGTTCCGGTTTCACCTACCAAAATGATGTTCGATTTTTCAATCTCGGTATCGTCGCTGTCCATTTGCTGGGTCAGCCGTTTGTAATGATTGTAAACCGCTACTGAAATTATTTTCTTCGCTTCATCCTGGCCAATAACATATTGGTCGACAAATTCTTTGATTTGCCGTGGTTTCAGAAGCTGAACCCCATCGAGGTTGAATTTGCTTTCCTGTTTTATTTCTTCCTGTATGATGGAGTAAGCCTGGTCGGCACATCGGTCGCAGATGTGCCCGTCGATTCCGGCTATTAAAAGGTTAACTTCCTTTTTTTCGCGGCCACAAAATGAACACTTATCCATTTCTTTTTTTGTTGCCATTATTTTTTCTTTTCCCTTTCAAGAATTTCATCAATCATACCATATTTCACTGCTTCTTCCGAGGTCATCCAGTAATCGCGGTCGGCATCTTTTTCCACCTGTTTGATCGATTTTCCTGAATGTTCGGCAATAATGGTATAAAGCTCTTTTTTAATTTTGAGAATCTCGCGTGCAGTAATTTCAATGTCGGAGGCCTGTCCCTGTGCGCCGCCCATTGGCTGATGAATCATCACCCTTGAATGGCGCAGTGCCGACCGTTTGCCTTTGGCACCGGCGGTAAGCAGAACGGCTCCCATCGATGCAGCCATTCCGGTACAAATGGTAGCAATATCGGCTGTAATATACTGCATGGTGTCGTAAATTCCCAGGCCGGCATGCACGTGTCCGCCGGGTGTGTTGAAATAAATCTGAATGTCTTTCGACGGATCAGTCGATTCCAGGAAAAGCAACTGCGCCTGGATAATATTGGCAACTGTATCGTCGATTGGTACACCGAGGAAAATAATCCGGTCCATCATTAATCGTGAAAATACATCCATTGAAGCTACGTTCAATTGTCTTTCCTCGATAATGGTAGGAGAGATGTAACTACTGTAGGCCGAACTGTAACGGTCAAGTGTCAGACTACTGATTCCTTCGTGTTTTGTTGCGTATTTTTTAAATTCGTCGTGTTTGTTCATGTTATTTCAGCTTATAAAAAAAAGTAACTTTGTAATTTCGTTATCGCGAACTACAAAGTTACAAAAAAGTTGTTTGCTGATACTTACAGCAATATTTATTTAGATAATTCGGTAAATTCTTCCTGTGTTACCTCTTTTTCATCCAGCGAAACTTTGTCTTTTACTACTGCTACTACTTTGTCTTCAAGCAGTTTGTTGTAGAGGCGTTCTTTTTCTTCCTGTTTTTCAAGAATCATTTTAGCGAAAGATTCGAGCTGATCTTCAGGCACATTCGGAATTCCGTATTGTGCATACTGTGCCTGCGCCAGTTGTTTGGCAAAGTCGAAAGCTTCTTCTTCCTCAACCTTCAGCTCATTTTCTTTAATGAGGTTATCTTTAATCAACTGCCACTTCAGGTCTTTCAAAAATCCATCGAAATCATTTTCAATTTGTTCTTCGGTAACATCTTTGTTGGCAACCCTCAGCCAGCGTTTCAGGAAAGCTTCCGGTAATTCCGGGTTTGTTTTTTCAATCAGCGTGTTGCGCACATCCATGGCAAAACGTTGTTCTGACGAGTGAACCAGGTTGGCAGCCAGCTCTTTTTCAAGTCGTTTGCGGAGGTCTTCCTCAGTTTTTATATCGGTATCTTCGCCGTATATTTTTTTGTACAACTCTTCGTTCAGTTCTGCTTTTTCAAATACGAGCGGTTCGTTAATGGTAAATTTGAATTCGCTGTTCAAATCGTGCGCCTGTTCGTGGCTGATGTTCAGCATGTGCTGCACTTCATGAACGTCTTCGTAAGCTTTTACAGGGTCGAATACAACCGTGTCACCTTTCTTTTTACCGATAAATTCTTTCTGAATGTCTTTGTTCTTAATCAAATCGATGGCAAGCAAAACGCCTTCCGGGCGGATGCCGTCTTCCATTTCATTTCCTTCTTCGTCGAGCTGAACAAAATCGCCCCTCACAAGGCCTTTTTCTTTTACTTCGTCCACCTCTTTGTTTTCGCCCAGTTGCGACCTAATCATTTCTACCTGTTCGTCAACCATCTCATCGGAAACCTTGATTTTGTAGTAGCTGATTTTGTCTTTTTCGTCTAACGGAATTTCAATTTCGGGTGCCAGGGCAATATCGAACACAAATTCGAAGTTTTCGTCTTTGTCCCAGTCGATGGGTTTTTGCTGCTCTTCGTTGGCAAGCGGCTCACCCAGAATCTGCAATTTTTCTTCCATCAGGTAACTGGTGAGCTTCTGAGAAAGTAACGTGTTTACTTCTTCGATGAGCAACGATTTTCCAAACCTTTTTTTGATGAGGCCAAGGGGAGCTTTTCCCGGGCGAAACCCCGGCATATCCGCTTTTTGGCGGTATTCTTTCAGTTTTTCTTCAACTTTTGGCTCATAATCCGGTTTTTCAATGGTGATTTTGAGAACCGCATTCACATTATCGGTATTTTCTCTGGTGATATTCATATGGAATAAAAATTTAATTACACTACTTAAATAAGTAAACCACCGCCGGCGAATCCTGCTGACAGGAAAGCCGGCGGTGCTTGTGCGGACGAAGGGACTCGAACCCCCACGCCGTATGGCACCAGATCCTAAGTCTGGCGCGTCTACCAATTCCGCCACGTCCGCGAAAAACAGGCCGCAAAGGTAAATATTTTTTTTGAACAGGGAAAATTATTTCCACTCCACAATTGTGCCTCTTTTATCATCCTGAAGTTCGGCAGGAATGTCTTCTTTTATTTCGCGCCAAAGCAGGTTAATGAGTTTGTGCTTTGCAAAATGGCGTGAATAAACAAGGCTCACTTCACGCAGCGGATGCGTGTTGGTAAACGAACGTACATTGTTGAGCCTTTTTTCTGCCATGCCGTATTTTGCAAGTTCGGGAATAAGTGTAATGCCGCCTTCGCGGTCCACAATATTCATGAGGGTTTCAAGCGAGCCGGCTTCAAAATGGAAAGGCAGTTTGCTGTCGGTTGTTCCCAAAAACGAGCAAAGATTTACTACCTGGTCGCGGAAGCAGTGCCCGTCGCTTAACAACCAGATTTCCGGGGTGGCAATATCTTTTACAGATATGTTTTTCTGTTTGTGGAGCTTGTGGCCGGGATTGGCATAAATAAGCATCTCTTCGTAAAAAACCGGCTTTTCCAGAATTTTTTCCTCTTTCAGCGGGGTAACCAAAATACCCACATCTATCAAATCCCTGTTCAGCAGGTTCACAATATTTTCGGTGGTTTGCTCCACTACTTTTATCAGAATATTCGGGTATTTCTTCTTGTATTTGCCAATGAAAATTGGCAGCAGGTAAGGCGCCAGTGTAGGAATAATCCCGATGCGCAATAAACCGGTTACCTGGTTTTTATGTTCTTTAACGATGTTGTCGATTTCTTCGGATTGTTTGAGAATAACCCGTGCCTGATCGATAATGCGCATGCCAACATCGGTTGGTATCAGTGGTTGCTTGCTGCGGTCGAAAATGATGATTTCGAGTTCTTCTTCCAGCTTTTTTATTTGCATGGAAAGCGTGGGCTGGGTGATAAAACACGATTCGGCGGCTTTGCCAAAATGCCGGTAGGTATCCACCGCAACAATATATTCCAACTGGGTCAGCGTAATCATGGCGCGTAAAATTTGGCCCTAAAAATAGAAATTAATTGCCTGGTGCAAAAAGAAAGG
>JBMCIT010000130.1:0-4565 GCA_048616715.1 Tangfeifania sp.
AGCTTCGGCGATCCATCCTTTTTCTGCATCCAGCGAAACTTTTAATGTTTTTTCTCCCCATGTTGTTTCATCCTGAAATGAATATTTGGGAGAATAGCCAAAATTCCATGCCCAGGTTTTGAATTTCTCGTCTGCCAGTTTTTGAATGGCCCGGTTATCTTTTTCATTCAGTTCACAGATGGAATTTTCTTCATTTTCGAGTTGTACATCGAGAAGAAACCTGCGGAACTTTTCCGTTGTAATTTTATTTTTGAGAAATGGTTGAATGTTGGTAACAATGCTTCGGTTCGACTGCACTGCTTTATCAGTATATTTTCCGGGAACCACTTTTATGGATTGCCCCAAATTGCTTAAATCAGAATTGAAAAGCAGGGTTCCGTGGTGCAACACCCGTTTTTTAAATACATGCTCGGCATTGCCCGAAATTTTTTTGTCGTTTACCAGCAGGTCGTTTCTTCCTGAATTTACCGCATTGATGCCCAGTTTTCTGAGTGCGTCAACAACCGGTTGCGTAAATTTTTTAAAACTGATTTCGGCTGTGTCGTTCACATTTTTAATGTAGGCAAAATTCACATTTCCTGAGTCATGAAAAACGGTTCCTCCGCCCGAAATACGTCTTGCTAAAGTAATATTGTTTTCCTGCACAAACGGGTAGTTGATTTCGGCCAGCACATTTTGGTGCTTGCCAACCACAATGGTATCGTGGCTTTGCCAAAGCATAAAAATATCTTCCTGAAGATTTTTCAACAAATATTCTTCTGCCGCGAGGCAAAAATAGGGGTCGTTGTTTTCAAGTTGAATGCAGAGCATGTTTCAAATTTTCACAAAATGCAATTTACACTTTGTGCAAAATTAACAGCATTTTTTTTCTCTTCTTTAAAATTCCACAATAATTCCAATGGTTGGCAGCACAGTTCCTGTGGTATTTTCAACCCGTTTTAACTGGTAGCGTGTGTTGTTACCGGTTCGGATGAATTCGCCGTTTTCATTTCTTTCGCGCACCAGGATATCTTGTTGTTCCGCCTGAAAATTATACAGGTTTTGAATGTCGATGTAGAATTTTGCAGTGAGTTTTTCAAGGTAGAAAGCTTTGTCTACCCGAACATCCAACTGATGGAACGGGGCAAACCGTTCTGAATTTAGATTATCGAAATCGAAGTAGGGGCCGCCAATCAGGTTCCAGGCCTGTACCAGCGAACTGCGTTCCATATCGTAAGGAGTGTAGGGCAAACCGCCCACAAAACGCCAGCGACCACCCACTCTCCAGCCATTTTTTAACTCTTTGGTGGAAGTAAGGTTCAGCAGGTGTTTCGAGTCCCAGTTCGATGGAATGTAATTTCCCGTATCGTCTTTAAATTCGCTCCGTACCAGCGTGTACGACAAGTTAAGGTTGAACCCACCGGTGGTGTTAATGCGTGCTTGAAATTCGGCGCCATAAGCCCGGCCTTCTGATTCTGAAATCACTTCTTCGTCGCCTACAACGCCAAAATCGGCCCCTTTGTTGGCCAGGCTGATTCTGTCCTTTACCGAAAAAGGATAATTATTGTATCCTTTCCAAAATCCTTCAAGCGAAAAAAGAACCGATTTTTCCGGCCTGAATTCGAGACCTCCGATTAAATGGTCGACCGAAATATATTTCAAATTATTTTCCTTGTTTACAAAAACGTCATTTTGCTTAAAGCCCAGCGTGGTGTAGGGCGGAAGCTGGTAATAACGTCCCGTATTGAAATTGAGGCTCCAGCGCGTTGTTAAACTGTAAGATGCTGAAAACCTTGGAGAAAACTGTTCCAGCATATTGCTCATGCCGGAGGAGTAATTATTGGCATCGGCACGCAAACCGAGCGATAAAGCCAGCCGCTCGTTAAGCAGGTTTTTACTGGCCTGTGCAAACAGCCCCCATTTTACCAGGTTAAGGTCGGTGGTGTAATCGATGTTCAAAATTTCATCGTTGTAAAAACGGGTGGTTTGGGTGGAATTTTTGTAGGTCACATAATCGAGGTTACCGCCAAAATTCAGTTTAAATCCGTTAATTCGGGAAGTATTTTCCAGCCGGAGCTTATTTTCGATTTCTTCTGATGAATAATCGATAATTTTATTTTCTTCTGAGCTGTCATCGTTTTCAAAGTATTTATAAGCCAAATTATTAAGATGACTTCGTCCCAATACAATGGTTTGGTAACTGTTTTCACGGAAATGTTTGTAAACCGCCCCGAGCGTGTAGCTCCACTGCTCGTTTTCAGGTAACTGGCCAAGAATAAATTGTTGCTGTTCATCCGGATCGTCGATGCCGAGGTTCAACCGGTTATAATCCAGTGCGCCGAGGCCAATAAAAGTGAGTTCGTTTTTTTTGTCGAAACGGGTGCGGATTTTAAACTGGGTATCGGTGAATGTGGGCAAAAACGGCAATTCGAGCAGGCTGAACAAAAACTGCAGGTACGAGCGCCGGGCTGAAAAAATAAAGGTGGTTTTTTCGCCAAGCGGGCCGTCGAGTGTGGCAGCAATTTCGGAGGCTCCCAATGTTCCCTGGAATTTGAGCTTGTCATTATTGCCATCTGCCTGCGAAAATTCGAGCACGCCGCTGAGCGCATTTCCGCGGTTGGCAGGGAAAGCACCTGCATAATAATTCACTTCGCGGATAAAATCGGCGTTAATAATTCCAACCGGTCCGCCGCTGGCCCCCTGTGTAGAAAAGTGATTGATGAAGGGAACTTCCACGCCATCGAGATAAAAAATGCTTTCAGACGGACCTCCGCCCCGTATAATAATGTCGTTGCGAAAAGCCGGGGTAGACTGCACTCCTGCAAAAGATTGAATTACCCGTGAAATATCGCGGTTGGCCCCGGGGGCTTTTTCAATTTCACCGATACTGATGCTGCGCAAAGAAACCGGGCTTTCAATCGGCTTTCTGAATGGTGAGGCAGTAACTGTAACTTCTTCTATCTCTTCCTGCTGTTTTTCCATCTGTATTTCAACAAAATTTGTGTTGGCTACACTGACTTCGATTTCAGAAGAAATCTCCCTTCGGTAGCCGACAAACGACGCTTCAATTCTTATGAAGCCGGGTTCCAACCCATTCAGAATAAAATTACCGTCCATATCGGTAACTGTACCAATGTTTGTTCCCGAAACAATTACATTCACAAAAGGTAGCGGCTCGTTATTGGCGGCATCAACAACCCGTCCTTTCAGCGAAGCTTCCTGGGCCTGGACAAAAAATGGCAAAATGAATACTGTTAAAAGAAGGTATTTGATTTTTTTCATGACGTATCGCTATTTTAAGCGGATTATAATTTTGTGAGCAATGTTTTTGGCAGTGGTCAGGGTAGTCAAATCGGTAAAAAGTTTTCCGGTTTCGCCTGTGGGATGGCTGTGTCCAATGGGGTTCAGAAAATACTCGGATTCCGGGTTTTCCGGATCTACGCGCACGGCATAAACAAGTGCCGGCTGCAGCGAGCCGAAATAATCGTTGTTGCCCGGATATTTGTTGTTGGTCCAGAACCGGTTCGAATCCCAGGCCTGATTAATTTCAACCAAAATCCTGAATGTTTTATTATCTGAATAACTTGTAGCTGTTTCCAGTTTAAAATTTGTTTTAGGCGTGGCCGATGTCAGTGCATCCGGCACTTCGGTTTCAGGCGAAGGAATATAAAGCCCATCGGGGGCTTTTATGCCTCGTTTGTGTGCCCAGTAAGGCAGGGTGGCCGGACGGCGCGCTTCACCGGGTTCGTTTTTCCAGCGGCCGGGTTCCACTTCTCCATGGGCAAATTTTCCTTTGGCCACATATTGGGTAACGTAAAGTGTTTCAATGTAGTTGCCTTCCAAATCTTCGGTCCAGATGGCAAACGAAGGATGATTGAATGCTTCTCCCTTTATGAATTCTATCTCTATTTCGCGTACCGGGTTTTCAGGTGTTGTGCGTATTACCACGGTTTTACTTTCAATACCCCGGGGCGAAGCACATGCTGCTATTATGAGCATTGGCAATATCAGAAACAAATTTGATTTCATAACCAGTTGAGCCTTGATTTTTTGTTTTAATTTTATAACGAATATATGAACAAAACTTTTGGACAAATGTTTTAAGCCGGCTTAATTTTTTATATTCGCACGAAAGAATTTTCAAAAATGAGAGTAGTCATTCAAAAAGTTTCGCGGGCAAAAGTTACCGTAGAAAAAAATGTGGTATCGTCAATTGGCAACGGGTTGCTTGTTTTGCTCGGGATTGAAGATACCGATACCGATGGAGACATCGGCTGGTTAGTAAAAAAGATTGCTCAACTCCGCATTTTTAACGATGAAAACGGGGTGATGAACCGCTCGGTGAAAGATATTGACGGCGATATTATTATTGTCAGCCAGTTTACGCTGCACGCCAACACCAAGAAAGGAAACCGCCCCTCTTACATCCGCGCTTCGAAGCCTGATTTTGCCGTGCCCATGTATGAAAAATTTATTCAACAAACGGAAACTGCGCTGGGTAAAAAAGTGGGCACCGGAAAGTTTGGCGCCATGATGGAGGTGGAGCTTGTAAATGATGGTCCGGTTACTATAATTATCGATTCAAA
>JBMCIT010000131.1:0-4550 GCA_048616715.1 Tangfeifania sp.
AAGGCTGAAAAATTGGCTGTTTCTTGCGGATTTAATTTTTTATCTTTGGTTACTTGTAGAAAACCAAAAAATAGAAAAGATATGCAAACAATTCAGAGCTACGATTTTTCAGGAAAAAAGGCGTTGATTCGCGTTGATTTCAACGTGCCTTTAAATGATAAATTTGAAATTACCGACGATACCCGAATGCGAAAAGCGCTTCCAACCATCAAAAAAGTGATCAAAGACGGAGGTTCACCGCTGATTATGTCCCATCTCGGACGTCCCAAAGGCGGGCCGGAAGATAAATTTTCGCTGCGTCACCTGGTCGATCATCTTTCAGAACTGCTCGATGGCGCTACTGTAAAAATGGCCCCGGATTGCATTGGCGACGAAGTGAAAAAGATGGCCAATGAACTGAAACCGGGAGAAGTTATGCTGCTGGAAAACCTTCGTTTCCATGATGGAGAAAAAGCCGGCGATGAAGAATTTGCCAAAAAGCTGGCCGAGAACGGCGACTGCTGGGTGAATGATGCATTTGGCACTGCTCACCGGGCACATGCTTCAACTGCAGTTATCGCAAAATTCTTCCCCAACGATAAAATGTTTGGCTACCTGATTGAAAGCGAAGTGGAAAGCCTCGACAAAGTTGTGAAAGAACCGAAACGACCGCTGACAGCGATTATGGGCGGCGCCAAAGTTTCTTCAAAAATTACCATCATCGAAAACCTGCTCGACAAAGTAGATAACCTGATTCTGGGCGGCGGAATGACCTATACTTTTGTGAAAGCCAATGGCGGCGAAGTGGGCGATTCAATTTGCGAAACCGATTACCTCGAAACTGCCAGAAATATCGAAATAAAAGCCAGGGAAAAAGGGGTGAACCTGATTATGGCTACCGATGTACTGGCAGCCGACGATTTCAGTGAAGATGCCAACACACAGGTGGTGCCTGCTACCGAAATTCCCGAGGGTTGGCAGGGATTGGATGCCGGCCCCAACAGCATTGCCAAGTTCAAAGAGGTAATTGAAAATTCAGCTACCATTCTTTGGAACGGACCGGTTGGCGTATTTGAAATGGATAAATTTGCCGAGGGTTCAAAAGAAGTTGGCAGGGCCATCAGGGAAGCGACCCAAAATGGTGCCTTCTCGCTGGTGGGCGGCGGCGACTCGGTTGCCTGCGTCAATAAATTCGGCCTGGCCGACGGAATGTCGTACATTTCAACCGCCGGTGGCGCATTGCTCGAGTACCTCGAGGGAAAAACACTTCCGGGTGTGGCTGCAGTAAGAGGAGAATAAAGAAACCAGGCCCCCTCTAAATCTCCCCAAAGGGGAGACTGGAGACAGGATATTTTGAAGCCCGGAGTTTTTGGATTCCGGGCTTTATATTTTCAGTGATTTCAGTTACTTTTATATCAAAAAATGAGACGAAAAGCAGATTTAGTCGAAAAACAATTTCCCCGCTTCAATTGCGCACAAACCGTTTTTAGTTTGTTTGCCGAAGATTTGGGGCTCGATGAAAAAACAGCCCTGAAAATTTCAAGTGGTTTTGGCGGCGGAATGGCGTGTGCCGAAACATGCGGTGCGGTTACGGGTTCGTATATGGTTATTGGTATGAAACATGGTCACGATTCAAGCGACCCCGATGCAAAAACAAAAACGAAACAGGCCATACAGAAATTCAACGAAAAATTTAAACAGGAGCACGATTCCCTGATTTGCAAAAAATTAACCGGTTACGACATTTCTACACCTGAAGGCGCCTCCGAAGCGCACCTCGAAGGAGTATTTGCAACCAAATGTCCCGCATTTCTTAAAACAGCCTGCAATATCCTGGAGGATGATTTTTAAACTAATTTGAAAATAATACGTTCAAGGTAACAGGATAATTAAAATGAATATTTATGAAATGTAACGTAGGTCCGGCAGACAGGTTAATCAGAATAATTTTAGGATTGATAATTGCCATTGTTGGCGTAGTGTTTAACAGTTGGTGGGGACTATTGGGAATCCCGCTGATAGCAACCGGGTTATTCAGGTGTTGTTTGCTGTATATGCCATTCAATATTTCAACGGCAAAAAAGGACAAGTAATTTGTAATATAGGAAATGATAAACGGCAGGATGTTAATACCTGTCGTTTTTTTTTAGAAATGTTTGGTAAATGCAGCTATTTTTCGATATTTAGCGCCGCAAAAAAAATCCAAAAAATGTCAATAAAAAAAGTTTTGTTTATAAATATGGTGATTGCCCTTGCCATCAGCCTGGGCTGTCAGCAAAAAAATGAGAAGAACCCCAACCTGATGGTTCAAAAAGAAATTAACGAAAACTGGCAATTCCGCCAGGCTGGTGAAACGGAGTGGATGAACGCAACTGTTCCCGGAACGGTACATACCGATTTAATGGACAACGATGTAATCGACGACCCGTATTACCGCTTAAACGAACTGGATGTTCAGTGGATCGATAAAAATGACTGGGAGTACAAAACCACTTTCACCGCTGACAAAAATATGTTGGACCGCGACAGGGTTGAACTCGATTTTCAGGGCCTCGATACGTATGCCGACGTTTTTTTAAACGGAGAGCAAATACTGGCTGCCAATAACATGTTTCGCGAATGGCAGGTTGATGTAAAAGAGTTGCTCAGCGAAGGCGAAAATGAATTGCGGATTGTGTTTAAATCGCCAATAGAAATTGGTTTGGAAAAATACGACGCCAATGAATTTGTTTATCCCGGCGCTGAAAACGACCAGGCCGAACGTGGCGAGGTGGAAGGCGGGAAAAGGGTGAGTATTTACACCCGGAAAGCCGGTTATCATTACGGTTGGGACTGGGGCCCGCGGCTGGTAACCAGTGGAATCTGGCGTCCGGTTTATTTAAAAGCCTGGGACGAAGCCCGCATCGAAAACCTGCAAATTGTGCAGCACGAGGTTTCGGATGAAAAGGCCACATTTACGGCTGTTTTTGAAATTGAAGCCGAAGGAAATGAAAAGACAACACTTTCGGTTTATAACGACGGAACAACGCTTGCCAGCAATAAAGTTCAGTTAAAGGAAGGCGTGAATAAGTACTCTGTGGATTTTGAAATTGAAGACCCTGAACTTTGGTGGACAAACGGTTTGGGCGAAGCGCATTTGTATAATATCACCGGGGAGATGAAAATCGGGCAGCAAACATTTTCGGAAAATACCCGAATCGGAATTCGCACCCTCGAGCTGGTGCGCGAAGAAGACGAATACGGAACTTCGTTCTATTTTAAACTGAACGGGCACCCGGTGTTTATGAAAGGCGCCAACAATATTCCAAACGATATGTTCCTGCCCCGGGTAACCGAAGAAAATTACCGCACCATGATTGAAACTGCCAAAAAATCGAACATGAACATGCTGCGTGTTTGGGGTGGCGGGGTTTACGAAGAAGATATTTTTTACGACCTCTGCGATGAGAATGGTATTTTGGTTTGGCAGGATTTTATGTTTGCCTGTGCCATGTTCCCGAACGATGAGCCATTTCTGGAAAACATCAGGCAGGAAGCCATCGACAATGTAAAACGGTTGCGCAACCACCCGAGCATTGCTTTGTGGTGTGGCAACAACGAAATTCTCACTGCATGGAATACCTGGGGTTGGAAACAACTGGCCGAGCAGCAGGGTGCAGACGTTCCTGAAAAAGTGTGGCAGGCTTATGTAGATATTTTCCATGAAACCCTGCCCGAAGTTGTTGAAGAACTCGATCCGCAACGCAGCTACTGGGGCTCGAGCCCATCGTCGGGTTTGGGCATCCAGGCCGATTTGGTGAACGGCGATGAACATTACTGGGGCGTTTGGTGGGGCAAAGAACCCTTTGAAACTTACGCAACGCACATCGCACGTTTTATGAGCGAGTACGGGTTCCAGTCGTTCCCCGAAATGAGCACAGTAGAAAAATATGCCGAACCACAGGATTACGATATTTATTCTGAAGTGATGAAATCGCACCAGCGTTCATCCATCGGCAACGAAACCATCGAATATTACATGCTGAAAGAGTACGAACAGCCAAAAGATTTTGAGTCGTTCCTCTATGTGAATCATGTGTTGCAGGCCGAAGGAATCAAGTTTGGGCTGGAAGGCCACCGCCGCGCCATGCCGTTTACCATGGGCAGCCTCTACTGGCAGTTGAACGATGTGTGGCCCGTGGCCTCGTGGAGTTCAACCGATTATTACCAGAAGTGGAAAGCGCTGCAGTATTACGTGAAAAAAGGTTTTGAACCTGTTTTGGTCAGCCCTTATGTCGATGATTTAAAGCTGAAAGTAGGCATTGTAAACGATCGGCTCGAAAATATGAATGCCGAACTCATATTAAAATTGATGGATTTCGATGGACAGGTCATTTGGGAAAAAGCGTCACTGGTTGATATTCCTGCCAACTCGAGCGATGATTATTTCAACGAAAACCGTCACGAATTTTTATACCGGAAAGATACCAGGAACCTCCTTTTATCAGCAGAACTGGTTGAAAACGGCAAAACCATTTCAAGGAATGTTTTCTTTTTCCGGCCGTTTAAAGAGTTGAATGTGCCGTCTCCCG
>JBMCIT010000132.1:0-4519 GCA_048616715.1 Tangfeifania sp.
CGTTTGTTGCCTTTTTGAATTGCGGTTGTCGACATGGCAATAGTCATACTGCTCACCAGCAGAATAATGGTATTTGCCGCCCCGATAAAAGTATCCAGTTCTTCGGCCGCCAGATGAAAAGCCCCGGGGTTCAAAAACCGGTAAACCGAATAGATAATGAACAGGATGCCGAAAAGCAGCAGTTCGGTAAAAATAAACAACCACATTCCGATTTTGGACGCTTCTGCATCGTAATGGTCGTGCACCACGGTATGTGAACTATTTTCCATGATCTTCCCCGTTTTATTTGTAATTATATGGTCCGTCGTGTTTGCCAATTTCAGGAATTTCATCGAAATTTTCAAGCGGTGGTGGCGAAGGAACTGTCCATTCCAGTGTTTTTCCTTGCCATGGATTTGCTTCGGCTTTCGGACCTTTGCGGGCAGATCGCACCAGGTTGACAATGATGATAATTAAACCAGTAGCCAGAATCCACGAACCGAAAGTACTTAAAATATTTCCGCCGTGAAACTCATCGAGGTAATCGTAATACCTGCGCGGCATTCCCATCATTCCCAGGTAAAACATGGGGGAATATAAGGTCAGAAATCCGATAAAAAAAATCAGCCAACCGGTATTTGCCCAGGCTGTATCGTACATCCGCCCAAATATTTTGGGAAACCAGTAGTGCATGGCTGCAAAAAAGGCAAATCCTGTTCCGCCAAATACAATATAATGGAAATGGGCTACCACAAATGCCGTATCGTGCACATAAATATTTGTTGCCAGCGCTCCAAGCACCAAACCGCTCAATCCGCCAATCATGAAAACAAAGATGAATGAAACTGCCCAGTAAAAAGGAGTTTGTAAATTGATGGACCCTTTATACATGGTCGATATCCAGTTAAACACTTTAATTGCGCTGGGGATGGCCACAATGAATGTCAGCAATGAAAAATAGTATTGTGCGGTTCCGCTCATTCCGGCTGTAAACATGTGGTGCCCCCAAACCAGGTACCCCACAAATGCAATGGCCATTGTAGAGGCGATAATTGCTTTGTAACCAAATATATGTTTTTGCGAAAATGTTGGAATGATTTCAGAAATAGCCCCCATTGCCGGAAGTATCATCACGTAAACCGCCGGGTGCGAGTAAATCCAGAAGAGGTGCTGGTAAAGTACGGGATCGCCACCCAGTGCAGGGTCAAAAATCCCCACTCCGAACATGCGTTCCAGCGCCACCAAAACCAATGTAATTCCAACAACAGGTGTTGCCAGTAACTGAATCCAGGCGGTCCCGTAAAGTGTCCACACAAAAAGCGGCAGTTTGGTCCATTTCAGGCCCGGACACCGCAACCTGTGTATGGTTACCAAAAAGTTTAATCCTGTTAAAATAGAGGAGAAACCAAGAACAAATGCTCCAAAAATTGCAGGGAGCATGTTTGTGCCTGTTTTAAAACTGTAGGGTGCGTAAAATGTCCATCCGGTATCGGGCATGCCCTGTCCGAAAATCAGCGCGGCAAGCACCAGGAAAACGCCCGCCACATAAAACCACCAGGAGAGGAGGTTTAATTTCGGGAAAGCCACATCCCTGGCACCAATCATAATGGGCAGCAACAGGTTTCCAAAAACAGCCGGCAGCCCCGGAATTACAATCATAAAAATCATGATTACCCCATGTACTGTAAACGTAGCATTGTAAAGCTGGGCATCCATAATGGTTTTACCGGGAGCCAGCAATTCAAATTTCATAGCAAGCCCCAGCAGGACCCCGATTGAAAACATTATTAGCATGGAATAGAGATAGAGCAAACCGATGCGTTTGTGATCGGTAGAAAAAATCCAACCCAGCAATCCTTTATACTTTCCCCGGTATTCCAGATAGTTTGGCTGGTTAGCAACATTTGTCGATTGCATAATACAGTTTAGTTTAAATTTTATCTTTCTTTCTCGGTTTCAGAACCAAATATACTAATAATACAACAGCAAAAAACATGATAACTATCCCACCTACTTTTGTGAAATTTAAAACATAGGCCTGTCCGGACGGATCGTAGGTGAAGCAAAACCGCAATACCTTGTTTAATGTTGGTCCCGACTGGCCTTTGGAAGCTTCTACAATGGCCATCTTCCATTCAAACGGTAAAAAATTCATGCCGTTTAAATACCGTGTAATTTTTTCGTTCGGACTGACAACTACGAGCGAAGCGGCATGTAAAAAATCGTTTCCCGTACGTTTGTATCTAAAACCAGTGGCAGTGGTAGCTTTGACAATGCTGGCGCTGTCGCTTACAAAAAACAGCCAGCCGTTTTTGGCCTGGGCAGCTTTTTCTTCCGACATCAGTCCCAGGTAATTTTTCTTTTTCCGGATTCCCAGATCAATGGTTTCCCGTGGGTCGAAACTAATGGTAACAACCTGGTAATCATCGCCCGGTACCAGTTCCGATTTGTTCATCACACCGGCAACAGCTTCCATCAGCGGGCTGCAAATTCCCGGGCAGCGGTAATATACAAAGTTGATAATGGTGGGCTTGTCAATTACATCCGAGAGCCAAACCTCCTCACCGTTTTCATTTATCAAAGAAATGCTGTCGGGCAGGTAATCGTCGAGATGTTCAACCACCCCTATTTCAACATCGGTGGGCGGAACTGCCGGATTTGTAACTTCCTGCCCCGCCGCCTGAAAAGTTAATATTCCAGGCAAAACAACGGATAGAATCCAACTAATTCTCTTATTTATAATTTGTTTCATTTACTTTTTCCCCAAATTTAATTAAATCGTTTAAAGTTTTTCATTTCTACAAACCATTTAATTCAATGAAAGTTTAGCAGGAGAAAAAAATTTTATGAATGACAAGGTTTTCGAATCCGGTCAAATCTTTTTTATTTTGAAAAAAGTGAAAATAATTCAGGAACAACTCTCCTTTTCTTCCTATTTTTACAGCCCTAAAAATTCAAAATGGTTGATAACAAAAAAGTAATCGTTGTCCTTCCGGCATACAATGCCTCGAAAACGTTGGAAATGACCTACCGTGAAATTGATTTTTCGATTGTTGACGATGTTATTTTAGTAGACGACCTGAGCAACGACAACACTGTGGAAGTGGGTAGGAGGCTGGGCATTAAACACATTATTGAACACAAACAAAACAAGGGGTATGGCGGCAACCAGAAATCGTGCTACAACAAGGCGCTCGAACTGGGTGCCGACATTGTGATTATGCTCCACCCCGATTACCAATATACGCCAAAGCTTATTCCGGCAATGACATACCTGCTGGCCAGCGGATTGTACCACGTTGTTTTGGGATCCCGTATTTTAGGGAAAGGCGCGCTGAAAGGCGGCATGCCACTCATAAAATATATAGCCAACCGCGGGTTGACTTTTATTCAAAATATTCTGCTTGGGGCCAAGCTCTCGGAATACCATACCGGTTACCGGGCATTCAGCCGCGAAGTGCTGCAAGCGGTAAATTACAATGCCAACTCCGATAATTTTGTGTTCGACAACCAGATGCTGGCACAAGTCTGGTACGCCGGTTACGAAATTGCTGAAATCACCTGCCCCACCAAGTATTTCGACGATGCCTCGAGCATCAGCCTGAAAAGCAGCAGTATATACGGCATGGGCGTGTTGAGAACATCTGTACAGTACCGGTTGCAAAAATGGGGGTTGGTGAAGAATAAAATATTTAGCCAATGAACCTTGGCTATCCTGTTTTATTGTTTTCTTATTCCAGTAATTTCATGCTGTCTGTAACCGCCTATTCCAAATCCATAATGAAAATTCATAATCAGTGTATCATATCCAAAAAAAAAGCCTTCGAAAAAATTATGTCCACCCCTTGGATATTCCGGAAGTGTCATTTCACCTTCTGAAGAGATTATAGGATAGAATATTTCTTTATAAATACTATCATTATATCTTCCAATTTCGTTCGTTCCAAATTCTATATCCAGCCTGTTTTTGTTAACCGCTTCGATAAAACTATTCATGGTAGTTGTATCCATTCGTATGGTTTCCCATCCGTCTATGCACGATGCTGAAGAATCATAACACATTGAAACGACATTTTTGAAAGTTGTGATTTCAAAATTTCCTGTATATGGCAGCCGATAATCTGTTTTTTCTTTTTTGCAGGTTGTTATTAAACAGAATAATACTATCAAAGAGATTGGAAATCTTTTCATGGAGTAGTCAAATGTTTGATTAAAGTTTTACAAATTTAACTATTCTATAGGTTTGTTAAATGTGATGACAAGCGGAAAATAATTTTTCTGTATGTTTGCGAAGGAAAAAGAACAGGCAACTTAACAACTTGTTCCGGTATGTTTTATCAACCACTTATTGACGAAAAATAAACCTATCAAATAAAGATGTATAAGCAAAAATCTATTGGCCTTATCATTCCGGCTTTCAATGAAGAAGAGAATATTGAAGATGTCCTGGTTCGGATACCACACTACATAGATCATTTGATAGTTGTTGATGATGGTTCATCAGATCATACTGCAGAAATTGCTGAAAAAAACGGAGCAA
>JBMCIT010000133.1:0-4513 GCA_048616715.1 Tangfeifania sp.
GAATGGCGACGAGAAAATAATCCGGTCGTAATCGCGCTGAAACTGCGAACGGTCTTCGGGGCCGGGCGAGGTTTTCCACTCCTCCATTCCTAAACGCTTTGTTGAAAGTAAGTGATTCCAGTTCATCTTTATAATTATAATGTATATGTCGAGTATTTTTTCACTTTCAATGCCAGCTCGCGCGCCCG
Organism: Tangfeifania sp.; assembly: GCA_048616715.1. Lineage (GTDB taxonomy): Bacteria > Bacteroidota > Bacteroidia > Bacteroidales > Prolixibacteraceae > Tangfeifania. The sequence continues at coordinate 189 of JBMCIT010000133.1, forward strand.
GTTTTCGGTCAGCTCGTCGAGCCGCTTCCAGAATTCATGGCTGTGGTTTTTTATTTCGGTGTGTACCAGTTCGTGCAATAAAATATAATCGATCAGTTCGTCGGGCAGTTTCATCATTTGCAGGTTCAAACTGATGTTATTTTGAGAGGAGCAACTGCCCCAGTTTCGTTTATTGTTACGTATGGAAATCCGGTTGTAGCTGAAACCATGTTGCCGGGCCAGTTCTTTTAAGCGGGGCGGTAATAAAACATGCGCTTCGTACCGGTAAATCTGTGTGAGCGAATGCTCAACTGCCAGCCGTGCACTTTCAGAATTAAAATCCTGAATAAAAATTGTCACATCATTATCTTTTACATCAACCTGGCCGGTTACAGGCCCTTTGCGCAGGGTAACCGAGTGCATTTTTGTTTTCAGAAAAAAACCCTCGCTAAATTTTACCTGCTGTGTTTCAACCTTTTTCTGATGTTTCCGTATCCATTCTTCGTTTTTATTCAGAAAAGCCAGCACCTCTTTTTCCGTCACAAAAAAAGGATAGGAAACCAGGATTGATTTATCTGGTTTTATGCTTATTTTCATACTCTTTGAGCGCCGGTTGCGGGAAAAAGTTACCGCTCCGATGCTTTCAAAATGAACCACTTTGTTTGGCATTCGTTTCTATTAAAATAAATTGAGGATCAAAGATACCATATTATGGAACAGAACAAAAAAACGGAAGTTTTTACCAACCTCACAAAACATGTAAACATAGTGGCGGTTGAAGAAAAAGTTTTACCGGGAAGCCTGGTTTTCGAAGCTCAAAATTTGTTTCCGGGTTATTACCACGAAGCCCCTACAACCTCGCAACCCATTTATATCTACCTGGTTCTCGATCGGCAGTACCCGTTGGAGGAAGTATTGCGGGCCACTCAAAATATCGAAAAAGAGTATGACTGGGATTTTGATTCCGGGAAAGGATACATGCACATCGGCTCCCAGTTCCTGAATGTCATACGGGTAAGGCACCTGCCCGAACTCGACCTGGTTGAAAAAATCCAGGAAGCCTACCAAAAGCAGGGAATTGGTTTTTTGATGAATAAAAAACTGAACGGGCGATTAGAGGCCGAAGTAAAAATTGTAAAATTTGTTACACTCGAACAATTGGGCGAAGGTATTTATATTGAAGCCCAGGATCACAATTTCGGCTATATCGAAATTCCGAAATACCTGCACCACGAAGCATTTATTAAAGTTACAATGGATGTAAAATACAACTGGGAAGGACACGAATTTGATGCCGCCCGTGGTTCATTTTACAAGGACGGAAAACTCTCTGAATTTATACGGATCCTTTCAAATAAAATCGACACGGAATACCTGGCTGCAATACAAAAAATATACACCGAAAAAATCAGGTGATTTATCATGCAAACCGTGCATACATTTTCTTACCCCGAATATAAAACAAATCAATAATTACGGTTAAAAATAACATAAATAACAAATACGATTTATTAACTTTGCCCCTCATTGAAAAAAAAGGTATGTTTTTTGTTAAGAACAACCTGATTTTTTTCAAAATGAACAGTACCAAAACCAACTGGAAATATAATGAGAAGCAAAAAAAGAATTCAGGTTCTTCTGTTTGTTGCTTTGGCATTGATTGTGCTGGCAGCAATTATTTACTATTCACGCATTCTTGTGCCCAATACCGTAAAACTAAGCAGCATCACTACCGATGTTGTTGAAAAAGGGCAGGTTATTTCTGCCATAAATGCAACCGGTGTAGTTGAATCTGAAAGCGAAGCCCTTGTTTTAAGCCCGGGGCCCGGAATTATTGAAGCTATTATTACTGAACCCGGGAGCAGGGTCCGAAAAGGCGATCTTTTGCTTCAGTTAGATACTGAAGCCGTAAAGAGTGAGATTGAAAGCATTAAAGATCAACTGGAAGTACGGCGCAACAACTTAAAACGAACACGTTTGAATGCACAAAGCACACGGCTCGACCTGGAGTATAATGAGGAAGTGAAAAAACTGAGGATTGCATCGCTTGAAGCACAACTGGCCGATCAGGAACAGCTACTTGAAGTAGGTGGTATTTCACCCGCCCGCCTCGATCAAACAAAACAGGAAATTACACTTGCCCAAAAAGATTTACAAACACTTCAGGAAAAAAATACCATCCGGTTAAAACAACTCGAAGCTGAAGAAGAAGGATTGCTTTTGCAAATTAGAATGCAGGAGAAAAACCTGGAAGAAAAACAAAAACTGCTCGGGAAAATGAGCATCCGTGCCCCTTCCTCCGGAATTATCCTGACTGTGAACGGACATGAAGGAGAAAAAGTGAGCACCGACAAACTGCTTATTCGAATGTCCGATTTATCGTCTTTTAAAATCAGCGGCTCTTTGGAAGAACAACATGCCGAGAAACTAAAAACCGGGAACAAAGTGTTTGTCAGTATCGACAATGAACAACTTGAAGGTACCGTTGGAAATGTTACCCCGATGGTCGAAAACAATAAAATTCAGTTTAACGTGCATCTGAAACAAAGCAGCCATCCGAAACTGATTGCCAATCAGCAGGTTCATATACAGATAATCAACAACCTAAAGGACAGTGTTTTAAGAATTAAAAACCAGCCGGAATTTGAAAGCAGTAAAACACAACAAAGATTTGTGATACAAGACAATAAAGCTGTTGTTAAAAAATTTACGCTGGGAATTTGCGGCAACGATTTTTGCGAAATTATCTCCGGGCTCGATGAAGGAGATATTATAATTACCGACGGTATGAATGCTTTCAAGCACCTGAATGAAATAGAAATTGAACAATAACCCATGATGAGAAAGACATTTTTAATCTGCCTGACGGGTTTGATCCTCTCATTACGCCCGTCATACAGCCAAAACGATTCAATCAATTCACCCGATTTACAACTCACCCTCGAAAACATTATCGATCTTGCAATAGCGCAATCGCCATCGGCAAAATACATTCAAAACCGCGATGTAAACTATTTCTGGAGGTACCGGAATTTTAAAACAAGGTTCAGGCCACAACTCACACTGGCAGGCGATTTACCTAACTATACCCACTCCACCCAGCCTATTACCCAGCCCGACGGAAGTATCGAATTTAAGCAGGTTTCAAACCTCGCCGCATCGGCCAACCTGTCGCTGAGCCAGTCAATCCCGCAGCTCGGAACCAGTATCTGGGCAAGTACTTCCGCCCATGGCATCCGCAACCTCAATAAAAATGAAATCGGTTTCTCGGGAAGTCCGTTTGTTATTGGTTTTACACAACCGATTTTTGCCTACAACTGGATGAAATGGTACCGCAAAACCGAACCTATGATTTATGACGAAGCCCAAAAAAGGTTTGTGGAAGATATTGAAGAAATTGCCCTCAATACAACTTACAGGTTTTTCAACTATTTAATGGTGCAAACCAACTTTAAGCTGGCCGAAAGCAATTTAAGCAACAGCAGGGACAACCTGCGAATTTCTCAAACGAAAAAAGAACTCGGGCAAATCTCAGAAAATGAATATTCACGCATCCAACTCTCTGTTCTCAATGCACAAAAAGCAATGAACCAGGCCCGAATGGATTTGAAAAACGCCGATTTTGAATTAAAAAGATATGTTGGCCTCGAACAAACAAAAGAAGTTGATCTAAAAATTCCACTCAATATTAGCCTGTTTGAAATCTCCCCGGATAAAGCATTGGCAAAAGCCAGGGAGAACCGACGGGAAACCACACTGTACAAACGAAGACTGATAAACGCCGACCGCGAACTGGCAGAAGCCAAAAACAGTACAGGACTGAACGCTACACTCCGCGGTAGTTTCGGACTTTCGAACAGCGCCGATGAATTACTGGGAATATACGATCAACCGGAAAAAGACAGGATGCTCCGGGTTTCATTAAGTATCCCGATTCTCGACTGGGGCCGTTCGGCCTCTACGGTAAAACTGGCAGAGTCGGAACGTGAACTGACCATTTACGATGTAAACAAAGATAAAGAAGAGTTTAACCGTGAGGTAATTGTACAGGTTGAACAGTTCAGCCTGTTAAAAGATCAGCTTAAAACAGCCGACGAAGCCGACAAAGTAGCGGAAAACGGTTACCAAATTGCACTGAAGAAGTTCCAGAACGGCGAGCTCAGCATCAACGATTTAAACATTGCGCTACAGGAGCGTGAGCAGGCAAAACGCGATTACATCAGTTCTATCCGGAATTACTGGGTGGCCTACTTCCGGCTGCGAATCCTTACCCTCTATGATTTTGAGAATGACCAAAATATTACTTACGGAAATCCAATGCTCGATGAGCAGGATGCAGGAGGACT
>JBMCIT010000134.1:0-4499 GCA_048616715.1 Tangfeifania sp.
ATTCTGATGTCGCGCAGTTCTGCGGTGGTTGCCCACGAACAAATGCCGAAAGGCCGTGACAGATAAACTTCCGGCCGGATGGAAAGTTTGTGTCCTTCGGTATTGAAATCAACCAGTTTTTCTCCGTCAATCCAGGCTTCAATTTTGCCGGGGGTTACTTTCAGGCGGATGTTGTACCAGGTATTATTTTCAAATTTTTTGAGTGTGGATGTCTCATTGTCCGAAGCGTCGCGCCCATCAATTGAGCTAATGCCAACCACCGGGCCGCCCCAGCCACCAACAATTAAAGAACAGTAGCTGGTATCGACCGGAAAGGTCATTCCGCAAAAAAAATCGTTCCCCGAAATTTTTTGGGCTTCCAGCATTACTTCGTAGTTCATACGCGGAAAATCCCCGGTGTATGTAACTCCGGTGCAGCCGTCGCCCATTCCCAGGCGGAGATTTTCATCCGAAACTTTTACAGTGCCCTGCGCGCCAAATTGTGTAATTTCCCAGCCCTCGAGTGATTCTCCGCCGAACAACGAAACCCAGCCGTCAGGTATATTTTCTCCCTTATCCGAACCATCATTGTCCTTTTTCTGACTGCCGCATGCAACTAAAAAAAAGAATACTAAAATAATTCCTGACTGAATAAAATACCGGTGAAAAGCGATGAATGATTTTTGCATAATTCTCAAGTTGAGTATATTGTCGAATGTTCATTTTCCGTCATTCTAAATTATTCCAAAACTTCGTAAATAACAAATATAAATTGAAATTTATTAAACCGGTTTCAATGGATGTCCAAATAACTAATACTTGAATTTAACATGTTAAAAATAATTTTAAAATAAATGCAATTCAGGGTTTCTGCCACATCTTTCATTGTTCTTTTCCCTTTTCCTGTTAACTTTAGCTGTCAGGAAAAAGGTATATTATGAACAAAAGTCTTAATGCGCATCTCGAGCAAATTTCAAGGTTAATATCAGGATTGCGCGATGATGATATTGATTTAAAGAAATTAACCGAACTCGACAGATCGCTCGATTTGTTAAGCCACAAGATAAAAACTGTCCGGCTCGACAACTATTCCCCGAAACAAATTCCACAAACCCGGGAAATCAGGCAGGATGCTGTCTTTTATTTCGATAACGATTTTAAAGTGGTTCGTTTTATCGGGGAATTTGAAAACATTTTCGGACGCCGGCTTAAAAATGACACCTTCCCCCGAATGGATGCCTTAATGGACAACGAAGGGTTTAACGAATTTAAAAAGCGAACCGAAATTTTATATGAAACCGGCGAATCGCAATCTTTCAGCAGCCGGATTATTTCGCAAAACGGTATTTCGTTGCCCGGTGAAATACTTCTTGAAAAGGTAAAATTCAGTGGCGATCAGGAACTTTTTTCAGCAGGTGTAGTATTTTTTAATGAAACATTTTCGGATTTGGAAGATTACCGGGAAATTTTACTGGAGAACCTGCCGGGCATCGACGTGTTCCTTTTCGATACAAATTTCAGGCACGTACTTGCCGGAGGAAATGAGAAAAAACGGTTCGGACTTTCAAATACCGATTTTTCAGGAAAAACATTGTTTGAAGTTTATGATGAAAAAACCCAGAAACGGCTTTACCCGTTTTACCGCAATGCACTCGACGGAAAAATATCGGAAGGGGAAGTGCGCATACGAAATGAAGTGTTTTTTGTGAGTGTTACACCCGTTTACGGAATTAACAAAAAGGTTGTGGGCGGCGCTTTAATATCTCAGAATGTGACACAGGAAAAGGAGGTTGAAAAAAACCTGATTAAAGCCAGGCGCGAAGCCGAGGAAGCCGATAAAGCCAAATCGCTGTTCCTGGCAAATATGAGTCACGAAATCAGGACCCCGCTAAACGCCATCATCGGATTTACAGGATTGCTCAATAAAACGGAACTCGACCCAAAACAACAAAAATATGCTGATCTGATTTCCCAGTCCTCAGAGCACCTGCTCTCGGTTGTAAACGAAGTGCTGTTTCTGTTTAAGTTGGGAATGGGACGGGTGATGGTTGAAAAAACACCATTTCATATACGTAAAGCGCTGAATAGTGTTAAAGAATCGTTTCAAATGAGAGCTGCTGAGAAAAACCTGGGTTTTCATTTTTCAATAGATGAAAAACTTCCTGACGGACTGGTAGGTGACCAGTTTCGATTAAAACAAATACTGATAAACATCATCACAAATGCCATAAAATATACCGATCAGGGCGAAATAAACGTGCGCGTTTTGGTTGAAAAACAAACATCGCGAAAAGTATTTGTCAGGTTTGAAGTGGAAGACACCGGAATTGGAATTTCGAAAGATAATATCGATACAATTTTCGAGATATTTTCACAACCAGGGGTAAAAAGCAAGAAAGCAAACCGTGGGGCAGGGTTGGGGCTTACCATTGTTCAAAAACTGGTTGATCTGCTCGACGGAAGGTTGCATGTGGAAAGTGAATTGGGGGCAGGATCAGAATTCAGTGTGGTAATTCCTTTCCTTATTGCAAAAAAGAACGAGAAGTTTGCAGAAGAAAATGAGTATGATATTGAGTTTAACCAGCTTAAAGGTAAACGTATTTTGTATGCCGACGACGATGAAAATAACCTGCTGCTCGGGAAATCAATTTTGTCTGACTGGGAAATCGATTATAAAGTAGCGCGTGACGGAGCAGAAGCTTTTGAATTTCTGAAAACCGAAGAATTCGATATGGTTTTACTGGATATTCACATGCCCCTGCTTTCGGGGGTTGAAGTGGTAAAAAAAATCCGTAAGAGAAAACAAAGTCCGAACCGCTATACTAAAATACTCGCTGTTACTGCAAATGTGATGGAAAACGACCTGAAAAACTATCTTTCAAGCGGCTTCGATGATTATGTGTTAAAACCTTTCAGTGAAGATACACTTTACATTAAAATTTGCCAGTTGCTTGAAATTGAGCCCGGAGGTGATTTAATGGTTACTGGGAAAAAAACATTGTCGCCGGCCGGCAATGAAAAAAAGGACGGTACCGGGAAAGATAGTTTCGATACTTCGGAATTACTGAAAACTACGGCTGGCAATGAAGCTTTCTTTAATCAAATGCTGGGCACTTTCATTAAAAATGCCACAGATACAGCCGATAGTTTCGAGAGAATGGCCCGTACAGGTGATTGGGAAGGTATCGGCCAGAAGGCACATAAAGCAATTCCATCGTTTCGCTATTTTAAACTGGATAACCTGGTAAGCAACCTCACACAACTGGAAGAACTGGGACTTCATAAAAAAGATTTTGGACCCATGAAGCCGTTGACTGCAAAAACAGTGAAGGGGATACATGACATTTTAAAGCAGGCTGAAGAAGCTAAAAACACTGGTAAATTGTTTTAGGTTAATCGATTTTTCTTAATTTTGTCTGTCGAAGCACAAAAGAATGGGTCTTTCTGCTGAATAACAATGTTAATCCAATACTAATTTTTCATACAGGAATTCAGGGTAGTTTTATTATTAAAAAACTTTTGAAAATGCTCAGAAGTAATTTGTTTTTTGGAATAATAATTGGTAGTTGAATTCAAAATGAAGTAGTGATGAAGCAAAAGAGAAAAAAAGTCTTGTGCATCGATTCAGATCCTGCCTTTTTGAGGCATCAGGAGGAAATACTGGAGAAGAAAGATCTGAATGATTATTTTTTCCCTTTCAAAGATTTTCGAAAAGCTGTTCAATTTATTGAAAAAGAGGTAATCAGCAACGGCCAGAATGTTCACTATATCCTTCTCGACGAAAAATTACCCGGTAAAAAATTAACCGACTCACTTGATAAAATATCGCGCTTTAAAACATATCTAAAAAAACCCGATGTGATTGTAAGTACCGAAACCAACAACGATGAAATCAGGAACGTAGTAATGCAATATCCCTTTGTAACAACATTTTTGGTAAAACCGATGCCTAAAAATTACATCGAATTTCTAATAACCGGAAAATCAGCCTGACAGTTCCGGTTTACCGGAGGAGTTTTCTCGTTTCTTTGTCCTTATATTACACAGGTTGTGGAGTAAGTTCACACCGCAATTTCACGGCATGATGTGTTGTTTAACTACAGGGCTCTGTAAATTAAGGAGTTGTTATACCTTTTTGCACCTGCCTGATAAGTGGAATGTTTTTTTCAATAAAAAAGGTGAAGTTAAATGAAACAATTAAAGAGAATGAACGGTATCAGGAAACGAAAAACCAACCTGACAAATGATATTCATTCAGTTTCATTGGAGAAAACTCAACCTGAAAGATTAAACTGTAATCGGTGGGTGAAGATTGGATTCATAAAAGTTGAAAAAAAAAGCGTATAAATAAAACAGAAATAAAAAAAAAATCAAACAACTATTTAACAAAAACGTTTCATAAAGTATTAACATTTAAAAATTTAAAATCATGAAAAAAGCAACAAGTGCAATGTTGGGTTTTGTTGCCGGAGCGGCAGCAGGAGTATTGACCGGAATTTTAATAGCGCCCGATAAAGGTT
>JBMCIT010000135.1:0-4497 GCA_048616715.1 Tangfeifania sp.
CTTTTGTATAAAGGCTCTGGTTTTATCACAACTTGATTGGATGCCACCGGGTATTGGCCCGGTGGTTTTTTTTGTTATGATTGTGTATAATAATCGTTGAGCGATATAACATCAGTGGAGCTGCAAACAGGGCAATTCGGTTTTGTATCGTCGTGCGTATTAAAACTGGCCTGGCATTTATTGCATTTAAACCAGTTTTTATCGAAATAAATGTCGCCCCCCCTGAAAAGAAGGTCTCTTCCTTCCACAAAAGCAGTTGCTACTTTATTCCTTGCTTCTTCGTAAATCCGCGTTAAAGTAGGCCTTGAAACATCCATATGAACAGCAGCCTGTTCCTGCGTCAGATTTTGATAATCGAGCAGCCGGATGGCTTCATATTCCTCGATGCGCAAAATTACTTCGTTCGATTTGCGGCCTCGTACGCCAAAAACCGACATTCCTTTAATTACCGGGGGTACCTGGATCCTTCTGTTTCTTTTTCTTCTGGGCATATTAAATTGAATTTAGTTTACTTAATAAATAATGATCGGCCAGCACCAGTGCTGCCATCGCTTCAACGATGGGAACCGCACGCGGTAAAACGCACGGATCGTGCCGGCCTTTCGGATGAATAGTTATCTCGTTGTTTTGTTTATCAATGGTATGTTGTTCTTTTAACAGCGTTGCAATGGGCTTAAACGCCACATTACAATAAATATCCTCGCCATTTGAAATTCCTCCCTGGATTCCGCCGGAATTATTGGTTTTGGTACGTACTCCGCTCTCAGTTTTGTAAAACACATCGTTGTGTTCCGAACCGCTCAGCTTTGTACCGGCAAACCCTGAGCCATATTCAAATCCTTTAACGGCATTGATTCCGAGCATGGCAAAACCGAGGTCGGCGTGCAGCTTGTTAAAAACGGGTTCGCCCCACCCGGCGGGCACACCTTTGGCAACGCAGGTGATGGTCCCCCCAACGGTATCGTGATTTTTGCCTGCATCTTCAATCCGGGCAATCATTCTCTCAGCAGTTTCCGGATCAGGACACCGCACAATATTTTCTTCGGTTTTGGAAAGATCAAGCTCTGTGTAAAACTTTTCTAACTTTATTTCACCAACCTGCGAAACAAAAGCCTGCACGGAAATTCCTTCGTTTGCCAGAATTTGTTTTGCAATTCCACCGGCAACTACCCGCGCAATTGTTTCACGTGCAGATGATCTTCCACCTCCCCGGTAGTCGCGTGTTCCGTATTTTTTCTGATAAGTGTAGTCGGCATGAGACGGCCGGTAAACATCTTTGAGATCGTTATAGTCTTTCGAATGCTGATCTTTATTCCAGATAGCAAAGGCAATGGGAGTCCCCTGAGTTTTGCCTTCAAAAATTCCGGATAAAAAATCCACTTCGTCTGCCTCTTTTCGTTGGGTGGTTATTTTTGACTGTCCGGGTTTTCTTCTCGATAAATCTTTCTGAATCAGATCAAAATCGAGTTCTACTCCGGCCGGACAGCCGTCGATGATTCCTCCTATTCCGCGACCATGCGACTCGCCAAAAGAAGTTAACCGAAATATGTTTCCAAATGTATTCATTACCTTTAAAAAAACCCCGTTTTCTTGCAAATGTTCAAGAAAACGGGGTTAAAGTAATTAAAAAGTACAACAATAAAAAATGTAATTAGCAACCACAGCCGCAACCACCACTGTGATCCGGGTCACAGGAATCGTCTTCGCAACCTTCGGAGCCACAGCCGCAACCACCGCCTGAAAGTATCTGAGCTACTTCTTCTTCGGTAGCTTCGCGCACCTCCATCACTTTTCCGGCAAAGTGCAAATCTTCACCTGCCAGCGGATGGTTGAAATCCATTTTTACATTATCGTCATTTACTTCGAGTACGATGCCGTTCAATCGCTGCCCATTGCTGCTCATCATGGGCACAGCGTTTCCAACTTTAATCAGTTCATCGTCGAACTTTCCATCGACAAGAAAAACATCTTTGGGCAATTCCACAATGGCATCTTTGTTGATATCGCCATAAGCGTCATCTTTTGTTAATTTGATGGTAAAAGGTTCGCCTTCTTTAAGGCCGGCCAGGTGCGATTCGAATTTGGGCAACATCACCCCTGCGCCATATAAAAACTGCAATGGTTTTTCGGAAGTTGCCTGTTCGATTACCTCTCCTTTTTCGTCGTCAATCCTCAAATCGTAGGTCAACGTTACCATTGAATTTTTTGCTATCTCCGCCATAATTCTTTCTGTTTATTGTTATTTTTCTTAAGGAATTTCCTTTAAATTAAATTTGTAATGCTTGTCTTTAATTATTTGACAATGCTACAAATAAACTGTTTTTCCTGCATCTAACAAAATACTTTTGTGTCCTTTTATGAATATGATAACAAAAAAACAATGCTGCTGTTTTACTTCGGCTAAAATTTTAAAACTTTCCGGCTTATGCTATTTCCGGCAGCCTCAACAATCAGAATATAAACTCCTGCCGGATAACTATCCAAATCCGACAACCGGATATTGTTTTCATCGTGCAACTGTTTTTTGTAAACTACCTGTCCCGATTGGTTAATCAATGTAATTTTTTTTGCAGCAGAAGGTAAATTAATGTTTAAATGACTTTTAAAAGGATTTGGGTAAACATTTAATTCTTCAATCTCAGTTAATTCAGCGGCTACCGGAAACTGCACCACCACATTGAAACTGTGGTATACTTTTTTTCCGTTGGAAGTGGCAGAAATTATTACCTCAGTCTCCCCGGTCATTTCAGGAATAACATTTAACGACAACATGGTTTTATCGGGGAAATTAGGGTTTCCGCCTTTAACAACAGTACCGGTCAGCAGATCCGCATTTTCAATGAATTCCAACGCAAATTCAATTTGTGAATCCGCATTATCAGGATCGGAAAAAACCGAGTCCAGATCCACATAAAAAACCCTTTCAGGATTGGTTTCCTCACCAATTGTTGCAACCGGATTTACGATTTCGGGCGGAAGATCCTGGTGGTTCAACTGGTCGATGCAAAAGTAACCGGGAGTATTCATTCCCCAGTCTCCCATATCGGAAGAAGACAAACTAAAACGAAGTTTTGAAATTTTCCCGAATGAAGATAAGTCTACCCACTGCCAATCATCCACAATGTAATCTTTTTCATTTTCATCAAACCTAAAATCAGCCAGGTAGTAATCCATTGTCGAGGTAGTATCGCCCGATGAAGAAATACCGGCAATGGTTACTTTAAACCAGTCGGGGTCTTCCCCGTCAATTCCCCCAAATTTTTTGGCATAATCATCACCTTTCAGCATCGAAAGGTAAGCATACGTTGAATTCGTGATGTAAAATCCTGAAACAGTGGTTTCATTAAAAGAAATTTCGGAATATCCCATCGGGTAAGCAACAGCATAAGTTTCAGTTTCCAAAGCACCGCCGCCGGTAATTGCACTGTACTGATTTGACCATCCGGCAGTTGTTGAATCAGTTTTTGAAGAAGCGGCAAAACCGGTCCAGCTCCCCCACTCTGCATTGTAACTGTTTTGAAATGTGAAACCACCACTGGTGAAACTTCCGGTGCCATCGCTGCCGTTATAAAAAGAATCTTCCTGAAGGCTTAAATCCTCCATTCCAGCTTCAGCTAATACCTCATCTTCAGAAGAAAGACCGTTGAAATTGTCGATGCAGAAATAGGCGGGCGTATTCATTCCCCAGTCGCCAACATCGCTTGATTCAAGACTGAAATTAATATTCTTTACTACTCCCAGGCTGCTTAAATCAACCCATTCCCAGGTTTTCAGAATGTAACCGGCAGAATCTTCATCTGACGTAAAATCAGCCAGAAAAAATTCAATTGCGTCGGTTTTCTCACCATCAATACCTGTACCCGAAATAATTAGTTTGAAATAGTCGGGATCCGTTCCGTCTTCGCCACCAAACTTTTTGGAATAGGCATCGCCGTTTTTCATTGCCAGGTATGCATAAGTGGAATTTGTAACATAAAACCCGGAAAGTGAAACCGGATTGTCGAATTCCATTTTCAATTCACCTGAAGCATAAACAACTGCATAATTTTTTGAATCATTTACACCACCGGCAGTGATGGCGCTGTACTGATTGCCCCAGCCCGCAGTAGTTGAGTCTTCCATGTTCGATACGGAAAAACCACTCCAACTCCCCCATTCCTGGTTGTAATCGTTGGGAAACCAGAAACCGCCGCTGCTAAACCCGCCGGAACCGTCGGAACCATTCCACCAGGAAGCAGAATCGAGTTGAATACTTTCAAAAGTTGCAACATTTTGGGCACTTACAGAAAACAGGGCAGCCCAAAGGCCCAACATCAAGTAAAATTTTTTCATTGTAAAATTAATTTTGGTGAAACAAAACATTTTACAATACCAAAAACTGTGGGAAGAAATAAAAGGTAATATTACCTTCAGCTTTTAGTCCCGAAAGCTTACGATATTGTTTCAATCTGAAACGGCAGGTCTTCTGGCTTTCCCCGATTGACGGCGGCCTTCCCG
>JBMCIT010000136.1:0-4474 GCA_048616715.1 Tangfeifania sp.
ACGCCTCCGGTGAGTGCCACCAGCAAAAAACCCACCGGACCTTTTGTAAGAATTGCCAATCCGGCAAATGTTGCTGAAAGCGACACATTTCGGATTTTGTTTTTATCCTTCAGATCGGCGTAAAGCATCAGGAAATAAACGCCGAGGAAAATAAACAGGTTGAACCACGGATCGATAATGCCCGATTTGAAATAGAAAAAGGGGAGGAGCGAGCCGGCATAAGCCAGTACCCACAGTAATCCGAACAGGTTGTTTTTTGTTTTACGCCCAATGCTGAAAAGTACAATTAGCGTAACAATTCCGCAGATGGCATTTGGAAATCGGGCCGCAAATTCATTAATGCCAAAAAGTTTCATGGAAAGCACCTGCATCCAGATAAAAAGCGGGGGTTTTTCCCAAAATGGCTGAAAGTTGATTTGCACGGTCAGGTAATCGCCTGTTACAATCATTTCGCGGGCAGCTTCTGCAAAATTTATTTCATCCCAGTCGAACAAATGTACCCCGCCCAAAAATGGAATAAACAAAAGCGAAGCAGCCAAAGCAATGAACAGCTTTATTTTTAGGGGATTTGTTTGGTTAATTTTTTCAATCATGCGTGTTGTGTTGATTTTGATAAAACTGAACCGTCGAGCCACTCTTTGTTCCAGCTTTTCATCCACAAAAAGGTGAAAAACATTATGAGAACAGCAATTGCAGAACCTGCGGTTATATCGATTAAAAAATGCTGCGAAATGTAAACGCGTGAATATGCTACAATAATGGCCAGCAGAAACATCGAAAATTTTAAAGGTTTACTTTTCAGAATAAGTGCCAAAAAGAAAAACACACTGAAAGCAGTGGCTGTGTGCCCTGAAGGAAAACTTTGCAGGCTGTGCAGCTTTACTCCTTCAATCAGGTGCAGTTGTGCGCTTTCGTAAAGTTCAAAATATTTCGCTGGACGGTACATGTCGTCGAGCAATACTTTTTTGAAAAGATTGACAATGCCGGCTGTAACAAGGCTGCCAATTAAAAAAGCAATGGCATACCTGAACCGCACAAACAGAAGAACAACTCCGGCAATGGCAATCATAACTCCATCGCCGAGCCAGGTGGCGTAACGGAAAAACTGGTCGAAAAACAGCGAGTTGATGTTGTTCGAAATTAAGTGTAGTTCTGCTTTGTTATGGGTGAGAAGGAACCCCGAAAACACCAGCAAAGTCAATAAGTACGGAAGCAGAAAATATCTGTTTTTATTGAGTGTTTCTTTCATTTATAAACTGTTTGTTTTTACGGCTCAAAAATCAGCAAAAAAACCGGGACAAGCAATTTTTATTCTTCCCACGGAACCAGTTCGGAACGGTAAAAATCAATATTCATTGCTTCAAACCGGCTTCCGAAATCAGCCAGCCGGGTTTTGTATTCATCCCAGCTTCTCATCTCCGGTGCGGTCCATCCAATTTCGGCATATCCGGGCAAACGCGGAAAAACCATGTATTCCAGCTCGTCCATAGTTGTAATGGTTTCAGTCCAGAGTGGTGCTTCCACGCCCAGAATGTTTTCTTTTGTTATGCCATCCACATACGTTGCAGGGTTCCAGGCATAAGCTGTGTCCACCTCGATGAAACCTGCCCAGTTTAAACCCAGTGTAGTGGTTGAATCGTATTTCATATCCAGGTAGGCTTTTTTTGCCGGCGACATCAGCACCTTTGCACCCTGTTCCACGCCCATGGTAGTATTTTCAATGTCGGCCCAGAACTGAACTGCTGCATCGTCAACTAACGTAGCATTGGCAATTTCGTCCCAGCCAATTACTTTTTTACCGTGTGAAAGCACGATGTCCTGCACGCGGTTTACAAAATAAATGTAGTCGTCTTCATCAGTTACGTGCGATTCGTCGCCGCCAATGTGAAACCACGGTCCCGGCGAAATGGCAGCTATTTCACGTACCACGTCATCCACAAATTCGTAGGTGATTTCCTTATCGGTGCACAATGTGCTGAAACCAACCTCGATGCCTGTGTAAAGTTCGGTTGCTTTGCCGTCGCAATTCAATTCGGCATACGAGGCCAGCGCGGCGTTGGTATGGCCGGGCATATCAATTTCAGGAACAATAGTAATATGTCTTTCAGTGGCGTAGTTTACAATTTCTTTGAACTCTTCCTGTGTATAAAAACCGCCTTCGCCGCCGCCCACTTCGGTGCTACCGCCAATTTCGGTCAGTTTGGGCCATGATTTTATTTCAATGCGCCATCCCTGGTCATCGGAAAGGTGGAGGTGAAGGTGGTTCATTTTGTAAGTAGCCAGAAAATCGATGTAGCGTTTTACATCATCCACACCGAAAAAATGGCGCGAAACATCGAGCATGGCCCCGCGGTAGCCGTATTCCGGAAAATCCCGAACTGCGCCGGTGGCAATTTTTAATGGTTCATCTGTAGTTGCTTTTACCGGCAGTGTTTGCAGCAGCGTTTGCACCCCGTAAAAAACACCGGCAGTGCTGTTGGCTTTTATGCCTGTTAGTTGTTTACCGATATTCAGGTCGTATCCTTCAGTTCCCAATCCACTGTCGCCTTCTCCGGGCACAGAAAGGTAAATGCCTTTGCGCGGCAATGCATTTGCAGACTGAACTTCCGGCTGCATGCCATTTATTTTATTGATTTCGCCGGCGAGGTAATTTGCAACCTGCTCCAATCCTTCAATGTCTTCCTCATAATAAACGACAGTTGAACCATTAATTTCAAAGGATTCACCGCTGGCTGTAACAGATGCAGGCTTCGGAATAAAGCTTGTTTTCGTTAAATCAGTTGTTGGTTCCTGCGTGCAGGATACCTGAAAAAAAATGCCGGTTACGATAGCGAGTATAAGCGAAAAATTGGTTTTCATAAATCGAATTTTTTTTGATAATTGAATTTTCAGGTTATAAAAATACTGAAATGGTTGAGAGTTTGAATGGCCGGGCAGGACTTTTTTAATTTTTTAAAATCGAAACCGCTTTCCGGAAATCATATTTTGTTATGTGATAAAAAAAGAATGCCACTTCTTTTTGAAAACAGAAATGGCATTCTTCAATTCAGTTTTAAAATACTATTTCTTATTCCACCAGTTCCATTTCGTCGAGGAGGTAGCCGGCGCCGGCAAATTTGTCAATCAGGAACAACGCATACCGGATATCGATGGCAATGTTGCGGCACCTTTCGGGGTCGTACATAATATCGCTCATGGTCCCTTCCCAGCAACGGTCGAAATTGACGCCAATCAGTTCGCCGTTGCCGTTAACTACCGGGCTTCCCGAGTTTCCTCCGGTAGTGTGGTTGGAAGCGATGAAACACACCGGCAGGTAACCGTTTTCGGAATATTGCCCGTAATCTTTTGTTTCGTATAACTGGCGCAACCGCTCCGGCACATTGTAATCGTATATCTCCGGGTTGTCCTTTTCCATGATTCCCTCAAGTGTGGTGTAGTAATCGTAATTCACCCCGTCGCGCGGTTCATAACCTTCCACCTTTCCGTAAGTAACACGAAGGGTAAGGTTGGCATCCGGATACACTTCGCCGCGATCTTTCATTTCGAGAATGCCGGCCATGTAGGTTTGCATGTTTTCATTTATGCGTGCATTTATCGAATCGACCACGGGATCGATTACCGTTTCAAATTGAAAAATTAACCGGTTATAGAGTTCCACCATTGGGTCTTTGCGCAGTTTTAGCAACTGCTTTTCATTTCCCGGTTCAAGAATTTCGGTAAGTGCTTTCTCATCATGAAGAACAGATTTTCGGTAAATTTTATCCACCAGTTTGTCGCCGTGTTTTTCCATCAACTCGGTGTAGTAATCCGGTAAAAATTCAGTTTCGAGGTTTTCGCCTAAAAGCGGGAGCAGCACTTCAAACAGTTTTTCATCGGTAGGCTGATTGAAATCTTTGAAAAACGAAGGAAGGAATTCTTTCAATCTTTCAACATCTCGTTCAATTCGGTCAGATTGGTCATTCTCAATATTGTTGATGATACTGTTTACCCGGCCGGCCAGTTGAAATGTTTCCACTCCGCGACTGCGCACAATTTCGGAATAATAGTCGAACGCACGGATAAACGGACTGTATGAGGCATACAATTTGTCGAAATTGGCAAAAACGGGCCGGTATTTATCTTCCCAGGTTTCGTTGCTTTTTGCCCAGGCTTCAAATTCCTTTTCAAATTCGAGTTTTTTATTCACTGCATCCAGGCGCTCGAGGCCCAGAATTTCGCCCTGCCATTTTTTCCACGCATTGCTGATGCTTGCATACTTGGCGGCATACTGAATCCTTACTTTCGGGTCGGTTTGCATGTCTTCACCAATCACTGCCAGCTTTTTCTCGCGAATGGCAATCCGGTCGGGGTCGCGCTGGTTCATAATAATATCCACTTCGTTAGAGGGAATGTACTGCATGGTACTTCCCGGATTTCCGAAAACCATGGTAAAATCGCCGGGCTGGATTCCTTTCATCGAAATGGGAAAAAACTT
>JBMCIT010000137.1:0-4463 GCA_048616715.1 Tangfeifania sp.
AGGCAAATTCCGTTCGAAAGATCCCGGAACCACCGTCATCCATTTGGCATTTACACGTTTTGCAACTTCAACCGACTGGCGGCATCCCTCCAGGAAAATATCGAGGTGTTCTTTTTTGCCGGCAGCAAGCGTATTTGCAAGGTTACCACCCTTTGGCACTACAAAAACCCCCATTGTCATTCCCAGTTTTTCAAGTGTTTCTCCAATTTTTGTCTGGGTGGCCGTATCGCGTCCGGTCATTCCATTATCTTCAAAAGCGGTAAACCCCTGGTCGGCCATAAATTTCAACTGGTCAATCAAATCATTGCCCGCACTGTGCCGGAACATTCCAAAATGCGGTGCATAATTCAGTTTGAATTTTTCTGCATCAGACGATGCCGTTTGGGAAGCCGAAGCTCCCATTGCATTTCCCAAACCTGCCATAACAATACCACTGACGGCACTGTTCTTAATAAAATTTCTCCTTTTCATTATTATTTCGGATTATGTTGATTTTAAAAATATCGCAATAAAATTAATCATTTGCTGCAGAAATAAATAGTCGGCTATATATATTAGGACTGAAATTATGAGAATAATACCTAACCTGAATGAATTATTTCAAAAAACTCATTTCCTTAAGTTTTGTTTTAAAGGGATTTAACAGTAACAAATAATTATTTCCGGAACCCGTTTTCGAATTAACCTGTTCCAGAACCTAAAAAGTCATTAACCGGAAAATTGCTTCATTTCAAAAGAGTTGTTAATTTTAACGTCTGTTTTTGCCAAATCAACTAAAATAAAATAAATATGAATAGAAAACTTCGCATGGGAATGGTCGGTGGCGGAACCGACGCATTTATTGGGGCCGTTCACCGGCTGGCCGCATTTATGGATAACCAGATTGAAATGGTTTGCGGCTGTTTCAGTGTTAATCCTGATATTTCAAAAGAATCCGGAAAGCTTTACTACCTTCCGGAAAACCGTGTGTATGAAACCTACCAGGAAATGTTTGAAAAAGAAGCACAGCTTCCTGAGAGTGAACGCATGGATTTTGTGTCGATAGTGACACCCAACTTCGTTCATTTCGATCCGGCAATGATGGCTTTGGATAATGGATTCAATGTGGTAATTGACAAACCGATTACTTTCACACTCGACGAAGCTTTGAAACTAAAAGAAAAACTTGATGAAACCGGATTAACACTGGCGTTGACGCACACTTATTCAGGATACCCGGCTGTAAAACACGCACGTAAAATGGTTGCCGACGGAGAACTGGGGAAAATCCGCAAAATTTTTGTGGAATACCCGCAGGGCTGGCTTTCGGGCGCTGTTGAAAACGAAGGAAATGCTCAAGCTTCATGGCGTACCGACCCAAAAAAATCAGGAAAAGCAGGTTGCATGGGCGATATCGGAACACATGCCCACCAGTTGGCCGAATACATTTCAGGCCTGAAAGTTACTGAATTGTGTGCTGAACTTAACACTTTTGTGCCAAACCGCCGTCTGGATGACGACGGAGCAGCACTGTTGCGATTCGAAGGTGGGGCCAAAGGAGTTTTAATGGCTACCCAAATTGCAGCCGGGGAAGAGAACGCCATCAAAATAAGGATTTACGGAGAAAAAGGTGGGCTGGAATGGTTCCAGCACGAACCCAATACCCTGATTGCAAAATGGACCGATCAACCTACGCAGATCCTGCGTGTGGGAACCAGCATGAACAGCGATATTGCTACCCATAACACCCGCACTCCCGGTGGTCACCCCGAAGGATATTTGGAAGCATTTGCCAATATTTACCGCAATTTTGCGTTAACAGTTATGGCAAAAATGGATGGCGAACAACCGTCGCCCGAAATGCTCGATTTCCCCGGTATAGAAGATGGAATTCGCGGAATGCAGTTCATCGACACCGTGGTTAAAGCAGGGTACGACGATGAAACAAAATGGGTGAAGTTCGGAGAATAAGGCCCCTTTACTCCCAATGGGGAGAATAAACGGATTTATAAATAAATGCGTAAAATTTTAAAAATAAAATTTGTATGAACTACAGTCGCTCTTCCCCCCTCTCCTATATTTGGAGAGGGTTTGGAGAGAGGCTCTTAAACGATTAATATCATGGCAAGACCAGTAACATTATTTACCGGACAATGGGCCGACCTTCCCATTGAAACCATGTGCCGGAAAGCCCAACAGTTTGGATACGATGGTCTCGAACTTTGTACCTGGGGCGACCACATGGAAATTGACAAAGCCGATCAGGCCTACTGCGATGAGCGCAAAGAACTGCTAAAAAAATACAACCTGGATTTATATACCATTTCCACACATCTTGTGGGGCAGTGTGTTTCAGACCCAATTGATGAACGCCACAAAGGGATCTTGCCCGATTATATCTGGGGCGACGGCGATCCGGAAGGTGTCCGGCAACGTGCAGCGGAAGAAGTAATAAAAACAGCTAAAGTGGCAAAAATGCTTGGCCTCGATACAGTTGTCGGATTTACCGGCAGCCCAATCTGGCACATGCTTTATTCGTTCCCGCCTATTCCTGAAGGCCGAATCGAAAAAGGCTACGAAGAGTTTGCCAAACGCTGGATCCCCATTCTGGATGAATTCCAGAAAATTGGTGTAAAATTTGCATTGGAAGCTCATCCATCGGAAATTGCTTTCGATATTCATTCGGCTCACCTAACCTTGAAGGCGCTGGATAACCACCCGGCCTTTGGATTTAATTACGATCCGAGCCACTTTGGATACCAGCATGTGGATTATGTGCGTTTCATTTATGAATTTTCTGACCGGATTTTCCATGTTCACATGAAAGATGCTTACTGGAGCGACGTTCCAAAAGGAATCGGTGTTTTTGGAGGGCACTCTGAATTTGGAGACAACCGCAGGTACTGGAATTTCAGAAGCCTGGGCCACGGAAGTGTCAATTTCGAAAACATCATTCGCGCTTTAAACGACATCGGTTACACCGGACCGCTTTCAGTAGAATGGGAAGACAGCGGCATGAACCGCGAAACCGGCGCTACCGAAGCCTGCGAATTTGTAAAAAAAGTTGACTTTGCACCTTCGGATGTAGCCTTCGACGATGCAATGCAAAAAGAGTAGGGAAATCAAAAGACCAAAGCCGGAAGTCAAAATTAACCACAAGGCCTTCGGCTACCAACATTTACCTAATAATTATAATTAATGACAAACAGAAGAAGTTTTATTAAAAAATCAGCCCTGGTAACCGCCGGGGTTGGGGTGGCAGCATCGATCCCGCTGGCTTCGCGTTACATAGCCAACGAAAAACTGGTATGTGGATTAATTGGTGCAAAAGGAATGGGAAATGCTAACTTACAGGCATTTCTGCGCCAGCCAAATACAGAATGTGCTGCCATTTGCGATGTAGATGAAAATGTTTTGAACCAGCGCATTGCCGACACAGAAAAAATCCAGGGAAAAAAACCCAAAGGTTTTAAAGATTTCAGGAAATTGCTGGAAGAACCCGGAATCGATGTAATCATTATCGGCACACCCGACCACTGGCACACCATTCCGTTTGTTTATGCGTCGCAGGAAGGCAAGCACATTTACTGTGAAAAACCACTTGCCAACACCATCGAAGAAATAAATATAATGGAACGGGCAGCCAATCGTTACGGAAATGTAGTGCAGGTAGGCCAGTGGCAACGCAGCGACAAACACTGGCAGGATGCCGTGGATTTTGTCCACTCGGGCAAACTGGGAAAAATCCGCAGTGTGCGCACATGGTCGTACCAGGGTTGGATGAAATCAATTCCGGTAAAACCTGACGGACCTGTTCCTGAAGGCGTAGATTACGATTTCTGGTTAGGCCCGGCAAAAGAACGGCCTTTCAACCCCAACCGTTTTCACTTTAATTTCAGATGGTTCTGGGATTATGCCGGCGGAATGATGACCGACTGGGGAGTTCATATTATTGATTATGCCCTGTTTGGGATGAAAGCCAAAGCACCGAATTCAGTAATGTCCATGGGTGGTAAATTTGCCTATCCCGAAGATGCCTGCGAAACACCCGATACACTTCAGGCACTTTATGAATTCGACGGTTATACCATGCTGTGGGATCACGGAATCGGGATCGATGGTGGTTACTACGGTCGCTCACACGGCGTTGGTTTTGTGGGCAACAACGGGACCCTTGTAGTCGATCGCGGCGGATGGGAAGTGATCCCTGAGGGTGGAAACGATCCGGCTATGGAACGTGTAGATTTGAAAAAAGGCGACGGACAGGGACTGAACAATCACATGGAAAACTTCATCGATTGCATTAAAGACCCGGATAAAACACCAAACTGCAACATTGAAATTGCAGCCAATACTGCACGTGTTTGCCACCTCGGAAACATTGCCTATAAAACCGGTCGCCGGTTGTACTGGGATGCAGATAACAGCAAATTCATCGACGATGAAGGTGCCAACAGGTATCTCACCCCAACTTACCGTGCTCC
>JBMCIT010000138.1:0-4411 GCA_048616715.1 Tangfeifania sp.
AAATAACCGAGCGAAACCTGGTCGGCAATCTGCGGCTTTACATTGTTGCTGCTGGGCAGCCACAAATCGGTAGGCGTGGTGGTGGTTGAATTCGAGAGCAAATGTAAAAACTGGTACATCCGGCTGTATGAAAGCTTCATTGAACTGCGGTCGTTAATCAGATAATTTGCCCCGAGGCGCGGCGCCAAACCACCCTGGGTTTTAAAAATTTTAGTCCTGTCCACATTGATGGTGTCAGAAAGTTCGCCCTGCCGGTTAAACTCATAGAATTCTCCCGGCCCGATATTGCTGAAAAGCGCCAGCCGCACACCATAATAAAGCCGCAGTTTTTCAGAAATTTTTTGATTGTTGGAAATATAGCCCGCCCATTCAATGGCTTTGCGTTCCGAAATATCGGCAGGCGGGGTAAAACCGGCGCTTTCATTCACTTTAATTTCTCCCGGCAAAACCGAATGATAAATAATGTTTCCGCCAAATTTCAGGGTATTGTTTGCGTTGGCGTAGTACGAAAAATCCTGTTTCAGGTTCAAGTCCTGAATAGAGGAAAGAATCTCCACATCCAGATCGCGCATGATGGTAATGTTGTAGGAATAATTGCTGAAAATAAACGAAGTATTCGAAAACAGTTTTTCGCTGAAATTATGGTTCCAGCGAAATGTAGCGGTTTTACTTCCCCAGTCGAAACCAAATTCGTTTTTGTAGCCAAAATCGTCGCGGCCCAAGTAAGCCGATAAATAAATGCGGTTATTGGCATTTATTTTATAATTGGTTTTCAGGTTTAAATCGTAAAAATAGAGGTGGGTTTCTTTGATATCATCATCGTTGGCGAAGTTCAAAAACAGATCGGCGTACGTTCTTCTTCCGCTTAAAATAAACGAACTTTTATCTTTTGCCAGCGGGCCTTCCACTGTGAGGTTCGATGAAATGAGCCCCAGGTTTCCGGTCACACCAAAATCTTTCATGTTGCCTTCCTTCATTTGAATATCGAGCACCGAGGAGGCGCGGCCACCATATTCAACGGGAACAGAACCTTTCATCAGGCTGGCATTTCTCAGCGCTTCAGAATTAAACACTGAAAAAAAACCCAGCAGGTGCGAGGCATTGTAAACCGGTGCCTCGTCGAGCAAAATCAGGTTTTGGTCGATTCCCCCACCCCGCACGTAAAAACCCGAACTGCCTTCTCCGGCAGGTTTAACCCCGGGAGTAAGCTGAATGGTTTTCAGCACATCGGGCTCGCCAAAAATAACAGGGATGCTCTCAATCTGTTTGGGAACCATTTGCACATTTCCCATTTCTACCGACGTTACATTTTTATCGGCACGCTCACCGGTTACCACTATGTTACCGATTTCGTAAGTTTTTTCCTGAAGCTCAATATCCAGTTTTTTGTTTTCACGTAAATCCACCCTCACAATTTTTGGTTCATACCCGATAAACTGAAACCGAACCTGGTACTCTCCTTCGGGCAAAGAGAGCGAATAAAAACCATAGCTGTTCGAAACAGCTCCGGTGTTGGGCAACTCAACGGTAACTACATTTGCACCGGTTAAACTCTCACCGGTGGAAGCATCCGTAATGTTCCCGCTAAGCACATACGAAGGCTGAGCACCTGCAAGTCCTGTAAAAAATAGAGTTAGAATAAATAGTATCTGTTTTTTGAACATGCTGTATTTTATTGAAGCTCAAAAATAGCAATTATTCAGTGGAATACTTTTATTGGCCATTTTATTGAAGAATATCACTTCGTACCGGCAGTTTTAAGTTCAACCCTGAAAATGAGAAAAGGCGTTTATGAAACAAAAATCGAGATGATTTTCGTTAAAAATTCAAAAAAAATAAAGCGTGTTCAAAAACATTAACCAAACCAAAAAAAACTAATTTACAAATACTTAAAATGAGAAGAGCACTACCTGGAACACTTACATTTTTTCAGCTTTAATACATGCTCTTGATTGTTAATAAATTATTACTAATTTTGGTGACCTTTTTTTCAGGAAAACCTGAAACAGGAACAAGCAATAAATCAAAAAACTATAATAAAATGAAAGTTTACAAGACGGAACAAATTCGGAACATTGCTTTAATTGGAAATGCCGGCAGTGGGAAAACCACCCTCGCAGAATCTATGCTGTTTGAGGGTGGAGTTATTCAGCGCAGAGGTGAAGTCACCGCAAAAAACACAGTTTCAGACTATACGCCCATAGAACACGAATACGGAAACTCGGTTTATTCCACTCCAATGTATACCGAATACAACGGGGTAAAAGTGAACATCGTGGATACTCCCGGAATGGACGACCTTGCCGGTGGAGTTGTATCCTCATTAAATGTTACCGACCTGGGGGTGATGATAATTAATGCCACCAACGGTGTTGAATCAGGAACAGTGGCTGCAGGACGTTATGCCGAAAACACCAATACCCCGCTGCTGTTTGTTTTCAACCAACTCGACCACGACAACTCAAACTTTGAGAGCTCGCTGGAGCAATGCAAGTCCAACTTCGGGAAAAAAATTACAATTGTACAGTACCCTGTTGATGCAGGCCCTGATTTTTCGGCCATTATCGATGTACTTAAAATGAAAATGTACAAGTACAGCGAAAAAGGCGGAAAGCCTGAAGTGCTCGATATCCCGGATTCAGAAAAAGACCGTGCAGAAGAATTGCACAACGAGCTTGTAGAAATGGCTGCCGAAAACGAAGAGGCTTTGATGGAACTCTATTTCGATAAAGGTACACTTACCGAAGATGAAATGCGCAAAGGAATAAAACTGGGAATGCTGCAACGCGGCCTTTACCCGGTTTTCTGCGTTGGTGCACGAAAAGATATCGGAATTGGCCGTTTGCTCGAGTTTATTGTAAACATCGCACCTTCGCCCAACGAACTGGGCCCGCGAAATGCAGTAGCTGGCAAAAAACTGAAAATGGAGGCTTCGGAACCGCCAAGCCTGTTTGTTTTCAAAACGGCTGTTGAATCGCATGTGGGTGAAATTACCCATTTTAAGGTGATGTCGGGAACCATCAAGGAGGGCCTCGATTTATACAATTCGAAAACTGCCAACAAAGAGCGGCTTTCGCAGGTGTTTGTTTCGGCCGGTAAAAACCGCGTTAAAGTAGACGAACTTGTTGCCGGAGACATCGGGTGTACCGTAAAACTGAAAGAAACCAAATTCAACCAAACGCTGTCTGATAAAGATGCAGCAGTAAAATATGAACCTATTGAATTTCCGGCTCCAAAACATACCGTGGCCGTAAAAGCTGAAAATGAATCGGACGACGAAAAAGTGGGTGAAGTACTGAGTAAAATCAAGTTTGAAGATCCTACCTACATTATTGAATACTCGAAAGAACTGAAGCAGTTGCTGGTTCACGGAATGGGTGAATACCACATGAACGTGCTGAAATGGTTTTTCGATAACGTGCATAAAATTGACGTGAATTACCTGCCCCCCAAAGTGCCCTACCGCGAAACCATTACCAAACCGGCACAGGCCGATTACCGCCATAAAAAACAATCGGGCGGCGCCGGACAGTTTGGCGAAGTGCACCTGATTATTGAACCTTACACTGAAGGTTCAGAACCAAAAACCATGTTTAAATTTGGCGATAAAGAACAAAAAGTTGCTGTTCGTAATGTGGAAGAACATCCGCTTGCATGGGGAGGAAAACTCATATTTGTAAACAGTATTGTGGGGGGTTCAATCGATGCCCGTTTTATGCCGGCTATTCTGAAAGGAATCATGGAAAAAATGGAAGAAGGACCGCTTACCGGTTCCTACGCCCGCGATATCCGTGTTTATGTGTACGACGGAAAAATGCACCCGGTCGATTCAAACGAGATTTCGTTTAAACTGGCAGGCCGGAACGCATTTAGCACGGCATTTAAAAATGCAGGCCCGAAAATCCTGGAACCCATTTACAACCTCGAGGTGTGGGTGCCGAGCGACCGCATGGGCGACGTAATGAGCGACCTGCAGGGGCGCCGCGCCATGATTATGGGCATGGGGTCTGAACGGGGAATGGAAAAAATCAGCGCCAAAGTGCCGCAAAAAGAGATGTACCGCTATGCAACATCGCTTAGCTCACTCACCGGAGGACGCGGAGTTTTTACCATCGAATTCGACAATTACGAAAAAGTACCGGCCGAAGTCCAGGACGAACTGCTCAAAGCTTACGAAGCAGAGCAGGAAGAAGATTAGACCATTTTCTAATCCATTTTACTATACCGAAAGTCCCGGTCCGAAAGGATCGGGGCTTTTTTTTGCTCAAGCTTCTGTTTATTTATAGTTGCATCGCCAGTTGTCTCTGCCAGCGAGCAATTATAATTTTTTCTTCAATTAAACCATGTCAACAAGTTGTATTCCCTCTTCAAACTTCGGGTGGTTATAATTATCGGTGAAAAAGTTTTGGAT
>JBMCIT010000139.1:0-4391 GCA_048616715.1 Tangfeifania sp.
GAGTTGAATTTTGCAAAACCGACTGGCTGCGTTCGATGTATTTAAACAACGCCGGCATTTCGCTCCAGAGCGGATTGCGGTTATTCACCTGCGTAGATGCATAAAACAGCCAGCCCGGCCACTCTGCATCTTCGGGCGAATAGCAGGTTCCGTGAAAAAACATGTGGTTGATACCCGCCAAAAAAAAGCGGTTGGTTGCACGCATCATATCGGCAATTGTTACGGTCCAGTGTTCGTCGAGCCAGGTAAAGCTTTCGGAAGAAACCAGTTTTTGCCCGGTTACATGCGCTGCCGAAGAAGCAAATTTGTTCACAAACACATCCACGGTTCCGGGTTCAACAGTTCTGAAAATTTCCGTTTCAGGAATATCGCTGGCAGCATATAAATCAAGAATATTTCCGGGCGAACCGTGCGCCTGGTTGCGGTTCAGGCTTTGGTGGCTGTGCGCCCATCCGGTCATCGGTTCAATAAACGATTCCAGAACCAAATCCGACAATGTTTCACGGTAATCGGATTTAATTCGGGCAATCAAATCAGGATCATTACTGTCACCGGCTAACACATGCAGGTATTCCGCCAAATCGTACCCTCTTCTTTTTTGAAATTCTTCGGTGAAATTAGTGGTGAAATCGCCCGTGTATTCAAACGAATCGTGAAAAAAGCTGCGAATCAATCCTTCCGGAATATTGAGCCGTTTCCAGAATTCCTGTAAATACCATTCCGTGATTTCTTCATTAAATGTATCGATGGCCCAGCCTTTTCCGCCATCAGACGCACGTTTTACCATGTCCCGGTTTTTCAGGCGTTCAGCAAAATACACAGTTCCTTTTGCCGGGGCCAAAAAATTTTCTTCGGGGTTAAAAACTGTCACTCCTCCATTTTCATCCACAAATGAAGCGGAAGCTACAGCCGCGCCTTCGGGCATTTCAGCCATTTCGCCTGTTCCGGTTTGCTGCTTATGCACCCGCAACGACCATAACCCTTTTTCTTCGGGCACAAACGGACCGCCGCACCTCCAGCCGCTGCCGGGTGGTAAATCCACTTCCATGCCGAGTTTGTGCGCCTCATCAATGGCATATTTCAACATTTCGGAAAATTCAGGGGAAAGGTATTCAATTGAGCGATCTTCTTCCCCGCGTACACCGTAAATCGGGGTAATTTCCACACCGCCGATTCCGGCTTCGGCCATTTCGTTCAACTCCCGGCTAATATTTTCACGATCGACGGCATTTCCCATCCACCACCAGCGGGTCCAGGGTTTCGCTTCATGGGTCATTTCGGGCCAGCCGGCATCGTTTTTCTGATTTGAGCAAGCGGTGAAAAAAAGTATTGCCAGCCATAAAAAAAGATTTTTCAGTTTCATCGGTCAGAGATAGTTTGATTTCGATTTAAACATACAAAAATTCACAAAAAAAGCCCCTAAGAAAGGAGCATTTTACAATGAAAAGCATTTTCTGTATCTATCCCACTATGATTTCATCCAGTTTGCTTCATCCCCGGTTAATTCTTTAGGTACAGGTTCACCGGTTCAGGATGATCCTGTGCAAAAACCTTAAAACTTAAAAATAACCCGAACAAAATGATTAGTTCGTACATTGTATAGTTTTGAGTTTGAAAGTTATTAAATCAAGAAGAAAAATTTAAAAACCATTAATTAAGGTATCTGACAGGCAATGAAGAATTTTACTTTCAAAAACTGGGGTTTACTTATCATCGGAATTCATTTCGCGCTGATTATTTCGGGGCAGGAAAACAGGGAACAAAAGGCACAGCAGGACACTACCGCGCTATCAGGAAAAATAGAGGAAGTGACTGTGACTGCTTTCCGGACGCCTTACAATTTGAGAAACACGCCTGCCCCCATCAATTTAATTGCGCCCGAGCTGATCCAAACAGGCAGTGCGCTTACACCGGTTGAAGCGCTTAACCAGGTTCCGGGCGTTTTAATGCACCACGGCACGCTATCAACCAACAGGCTGACAATTAGAGGAATTGGCTCAAGAACGCCGTATGCCACCAATAAAATCAAGGCCTATTTGGGAGAAATACCCCTTACCAGCGGCGATGGCGAAACAGCGCTGGAAGACCTCGAAAACTCCTCCATTCAGCGGGTGGAAATCATCAAAGGGCCTTCTTCCAGTTTGTATGGTGCAGGTTTGGGCGGCACACTGCTTTTTCACCCCAAACGCCTGAGAAATAACTTCGCGCAGTACCAAACCACAATTGCATCGTTCGATACTTACAAGAATACGCTGGAGGCAGGTACGAAATCAGAAAAGCTCGATCTCTACGCGCTGGGCTCCATATTGAACAGCCAGGGTTTCAGGGAAAATAATTCAACCAGCAGGGGCAATTTGCTGCTGCATTCCAACTATTCTTTTTCAGAAAAAGTAGTACTTGGAGCTTTACTCAAATTCATAAAAATGAAGGGTTACATTCCCAGTTCGCTCGACTTCCAAACTTTTCAGGATCACCCTGAGGAAGCAGCGGCCAACTGGAAAGGCATTGAAGGGTACGAAGCTTACACAAAAGGGCAGGCGGGCATTTCGCTTACCCTTCTTCCCTCGCAGCGAAGTAAAATATCGTTGGCCGGTTTTGGTAGCTTTCGCGATGCCGAAGAGCCGCGCCCGTTCAATCTTCTGAAAGAAAATTCAGGATATATGGGGCTGCGTGGATACTACCAAAATACGGCAAACAACAACGTGGCCAAAATTACGTTCACCTCGGGCATTGAACTATTCCGCGAGAAATACAACTGGTCCACCTGGTCGAACGACAATCCCGAATTAGCGCTTTCGGACAATAACGAGAAGCGGGCTTACGAAAACCTGTTTGCCCAGCTGGAACTGAATTTCAACGACAGGCTTTTTCTTTCGGCAGGCGCCAATGGAAACCTTACGCGTTTCGATTATACCGACAATTACCCGGATGACGGCGATAAATCGGGCCAGCGTTCCTACACCCCGGTCATCTCGCCCCGCATTGGCGCCAATTATAAAGTGTCCGGTATATTTTCAGTTTTCGGAAATGCAAGCCACGGGTTCTCCACCCCTTCATTTGAAGAGACTTTGCTTCCCGAAGGTCAAATCAACCCGGATATTAAACCTGAAAGCGGATGGAACCTTGAAGCGGGTGTACGGACAAACTGGAACAACCGGCTGCAGGCCACTGTGAGCTATTACCGCATTTACATCAAAAACCTGCTGGTGGCGCGCCGTACCGGTGAAGATGCCTACGTGGGTGTTAATGCGGGCAAATCGCTTCACCCCGGACTGGAAGCTGAATTGCAGTGGGAACTGTTAAATCCGGCAACTTTGCCTTCCCTTGTTTTGAGCGGAAATGCCACCGTTGCACGGTATCATTTTAAGGATTTTGTGGATAGCGACAATGATTATTCCGGAAACCTCTTGCCCGGAACCACGCGAAACACCTGGTTGCTGGCAACAAATTTCAGGCCTGTGGAAAATTTTCAAATGAGAGCCTGGCACCGTTTCACCGGAAAAATGCCCGTGAATGATGCCAATTCCGGTTTTACCGAACCATACGGATTAACCAATTTTGAAGCCGCGTTCACAAAAAGTTTCAAAAACATTACCCTGGAATTAAAAGCCGGCGTTCAAAATATTTTCGATGTGCACCATGCAGCCATGCTGGCTGTTAACGCCCCTGCCTTCGGCGACAGCCTGCCGCGCTACTACTACCCCGGAAACCCGAGGAATTATTTTGTGTCGGTTCTGATGGAAATTAACTAATATTCAAATATATCAAATGTCATTTTGTGAATCTTCGTGTATTTCGTGGCTTTGTGGCTAAAAAAAATTGCCACAAAGTCTCTAAGACTCCAGGAATTCACAAAGTTGGAAAAGAGGAAAGTCCAAACATTGATAAACACTATAAAAAACAACTTAATGAAGTTGCGAAATATAAGCATACACCCGCCTTTTTCACAACGGGTGCATAATTTATTTAATTTTTTATGGAAATTATATTTTTCTAAATCTAATACCTCAGAATGGCATTCACGGGTGAGCCTTCTTCCGGCATATCTTCGGTTTCAACAATGAACACTTTTCCGTCGGTTTCAAAGGTTTGGCGGGCTGCATAATCGAGCAAATCAATATCTGTGGATTTTGGCTCATCATGAACCTCGATTTTTGCCTCTTCCCGTTTGTAATCGCCCCAAACATGCTTTCCACGTTCAACAAAAAGTGTATCGATGCGCCCGGCATCAGCCGAAATGACCACATCCTGCAAACCTGAAGTAGTTTGTCCGTGAGCCTCCCGGTATTTTTCTTTCTTCTCGTTTTTCGTTTTTTCGAAGTAAGGCCGAAGAACCTCAGAAGCTTTATTGTGAAGCAGATGGACATCTTCCTCGTCGAAATTTCCGGCAA
>JBMCIT010000140.1:0-4389 GCA_048616715.1 Tangfeifania sp.
TCTTCTGCTGAAAAAAGATTTCAAATCGTTTTTGGATTACCGGTGGTACGCCGGAGTTCTACTGGCATTTGTGGTGGTCAGTCCTGCCCTGATTGGACTGGTTAACCAGTTTGGCTGGGATGGGATTGTATTTTTCTTCTGGGAAAACAATGTAGGCCGGCTTACCGGAACGATTGTAGAACCCAACAGCGATCCTGTTTTTTATGTCCATAACCTGCTTTACCTTTTTCTTCCGTGGAGCATCCTGTTCTACATTTCTGCGTTTTATGAATTCAAAACACTTTTCAAAAACAGGTTCCGGGCACCCGAATATTTTACATTTACCGGAATCTGGATATTTTTCATTATCCTGAATTCCTCGAAAAGCCAGTTGCCCAACTACATTTTCGGCATCATTCCGCTGATTGCCCTTTTAACGGCCAAATGGATTGATATTGCTGCGGAGAAAAAATCAACCCTACAAAAAATATTTAAATCGACTCAGATTATCGTTACCATACTTTTATGGATTGTCATTCCGGGAATATCGGCTTATCTTTTCCCGGCACCCGGCTTTTGGTCCTGGCTGGTGTTTGCTGCCGGAATCGCTTTTTCTGTTGTGGCTTACCTGAAAGCTGAAAAAGCACTGCCAAAAATTATTTTGCCACCTGCATTCGGATTGGCTGTATTATTTATTTTGCTGAACATGCATGTTTTTCCCTACATTTTCAGTTTCCAGGCCCCGCCAAAAGCAGCCAGGTATTTCACTGAAAACGCAACACCGGGCGATACACTTTACAACTACAACTACACGCAGTACGAACTGTTTTTTTACAGCGAACCGCAAGCCAGGCAGCTTCAAACCGATGAGGAGTTGAAAAAAGCAGCCGGAAAAGACGGAACATGGATTTTTACCGATGCTGAAGGTTTTGAAAAAATTGAAAACCTGGGATTGAAACCGGACTCAGTTACCATCCGCGAATACCGGCATTTGTACCTGAACCGCGGTGGAAAATTTATAAACCCAAAAACACGGCAGGAAGTTTTAAAACCAATGTACCTGATAAAATATTAGGCAATGAAAAAAGGCGGATTCCATAAATATTCATGGCTGATTATTCCCCTGCTTTTTATGCTGTATTCATCACCTGCCGCACTCGATTTTGTTTTTCATTTTCCCGATGAAAAATATTACACCGATGCCGCACTTCAAATGATGGACAAGGAAGATTATTTCACGCCTTATGCAGCCGATGGCTCTCCGCGGTTTCTGAAACCGATTGCTACTTACTGGGTGTTGATCGGCAGCTACGAATTGCTTGGAGTCAGCAAGTTTTCTTCACGCGTTTTCTTCTGGCTGGCCGGGGCTATACTGGTGGCTTTGGTTTATTTTATGGCCAAATCGCTGTCAGGAAACAAAAAGCTGGCTGCAACAGCAGGTTTTATAACGGCTGCCAATCCGCTGGTTTTAATGAGCGCCAGCCGTTCAATTCCCGATATTTTACTGGTACTTTTCCTGACCATCAGTGTATGGGGATTTCTGGAAATGATGCTCAGGGACAACCCTCCGCCAAAATTTTTCTGGATGGCCTATTTGGGGGCCGCATTTGCATTTGAAACCAAAGGATTGCCGGCTGCAGCGTTTGCAGGGGCCAGTATTTTATTTTTGCTTTTGAATCCGTGGAAACGAAAAAAGCTGCCCGAAATCATTCACTGGCCGGCCATCGTTGTTTCTGTTGCAGTGGCACTGAGCTGGTTTGCTGTCATGTACATCGAGCACGGCACCACTTACCTCGAGTCGTTTTACACCGACCAGGTGGGTGAACGGGTGTCGTCGAAAACAAGCCAGGTTTTAAAAAATACTTTCCTTGGCATTGCAAACCTCATCGCTTTCACCATTCCGTGGATTTTTATTGCTTTTTCAAAACCCAAAAAATTAAAATCTTATCTCTCAGGTTCAGATAACCAATCAAAAGCAATTTTCGGGCTAATTGCCACCTGGGTGGTTTTAATCATTTTTATGTCGGGTGCGGTTTACAAGTTTTACGACCGGTACCTGCTGCCGGTTATTCCGGTTGCCTCCCTGTTTTTTGCCTGGGTAATTACCCAAACGGAAACAAAAATGAAAAAAGGTTTTCTGAAATTATTTGTCACGCTGGTTGTTGTTACACTTTTGCTGAATGGTTTATACGCCCTGTTCATTTTGCCGGACAATATCCTGATTTTGGGAATTGCAGTTAGCATACTACTTGCAGCACTCTATTTTTCACGACAATTCAAAAACATTTCAACAGAAGTAAAACTGGCCAATGCAATTCTGTTGTTGTTCTTCAATGTATTTGTGCTGCTCCATCCGCTTTTGATGCCCAATCCCGGAGAACAACTCGTTAGCAAGCTGAAATCGGAAGGCATTTCGGAAAATCAGAAAGTTTTTGTTTACGGAAATATCCGGACGGCTTCGAACATCCGTATTCACAGCCACCACCAATTTAATGTGGTGAGCATGGACACCGTTTTTACCCTGCCTGAAGAACCGGTGCATTTTCTGGTGGTCAACAAAAAAGAACTGGATAAACTGAACCTTAAAAACTACAAAATCGTTCCGGGCTCAAAAGAGTGGCCACGCGTGCCGGTGGATAAATTCCCCGGATTTCTGCAAAAACCGGTAACTCAACTTAAAGAAAGCGGAACAAAATATTTGATAGCCAAACCAAAACAGCAGCCATGAAATATCTGAAAAAGCAGCACTATTACATTCTCGGCACATGGTTTTTAATTAACCTGTTGCAATCAGTTTTCACCGGCCTGCATTCCGATGAATCGTATTACTGGATGTATTCCGAAAACCTGGCCTGGGGATATTTCGATCATCCGCCCATGGCGGCGCTGCTAATTCATATCGGGCACTTGCTTTTGCCCGGCGAAATTGGGGTGCGGCTCATTCTGGTTTTAATGTCAACAGCCACACTCGCCCTTATATTTAATGAAATCAGGGAAACAAAAGATCTGTTTTTTGCCACAATTTTTGTTCTTTCCTTTCCGCTGATTCACACGCACATTGCCGGGTTTTTGGCCATCCCCGATGTGCCGCTGCTTTTTTTCACCCTGCTTTTCCTGATTTTCTACCGGAAATTTCTGGAACAACCCGGGATAAAACTTTCGGTGATAATGGCACTGGTGATTGCCGCCATGATTTACAGTAAATACCACGCATTCCTGGTTGTCGGGTTCACCGTGCTATCGAACCTGAAACTTTTGCGCAATAAGTATTTCTGGATAACAGTTCTGCTCACTATGGTTTTACTTGTACCGCATATGTGGTGGCAGGTTTCCAATGAATTCCCTACGTTTAAATACCACCTGGTTGAACGCACCAAACCGTTCCGGCTAAAATATGTTTTCCCCAATATTATGAACCAGCTTTTAATGGCCGGTCCGTTTACATTTGTGCTGATTTTTTGGAAATTACTGAAAGTGGATGTCAAAAATAAATTTACCCGGGCGCTGGTTTTTAATATCCTGGGGTTTTACATCCTGTTTTTTCTGCTGAGCTTTAAAAACAGGATTGAAGCACACTGGGCAGCGGCAATTATTCCCATGCTCATACTTGCAACCTATCCGCTGATTAAACAGAATCCGAAAATAAAACTGTGGTTCCGGCGGTTGGCATTGCCCGTAATTGTGTTGTTTTTTCTTTACCGGATTTATTTGGCACTGGATGTAATTCCGAATGTGGGCTACACAAAAATTACCTTTTACAACCGCGAAGCTCATGCCATGGAAATAAAAGAAATGGCGAACGGACGTAAAGTCGGCTTTTTCAATAACTACGCTGCCGTTAGCAATTACATTTTTTATACCGGCGATTCAGCCGTCCATTTATCAACTCCAAATTACCGGTTTAACCAGTATGATTTGTGGAACGAAGAAAAATATGCCGAAGGTGAAACGTTGTTTGCAATCCAGTCGAAACACCTCAACCCACCACATTTACAAAAAATGAAAACCGGCCAGATGAAAGGCTATATAATTATTGAAAAATTCCAGTCATTAACAGGGCTGGAGCTGGAAGTCGTCAGTGCAAAAACAGCAGATAATAAAATTAAATTTGATATTCAACTCACAAATACCAACCAACATTCAGTTTCAACCGATCACATTTCAGAACCGGTTTTGGCCATTATGCAAAATCAATTGGAAACAAATACATTTCCCCTTACTCAATCTTCTGCAAAAAATAAAATCAAGCCGGGAGAGGCAGCAATCCTGCAAATCGAAATTCCCAAACAAAAAATCGAGAAAAACCAACCTGTAACTTTTTATACCCGCTCAAAAGAAAACATCAGGGGAGAAATGACAGTTTACGAATTTGACACAAACGATTAATACCCGCCTGCCTTCAAACAAAAC
>JBMCIT010000141.1:0-4366 GCA_048616715.1 Tangfeifania sp.
AATTTTTCGTCGTCGGAGTAAGAAAAACATATACCTTTCGGGCTTTTTTGTTTTTCCCACACCATCAACTGAATTTTATGGGCCAGGATGTTTTCGTCATCTTTACGGATATAGGCCAGCCATTTTCCCGAGCTGTCTTTGGCATAATGCGGGCGCTCGCTGCTGGTGTTTACTGATATTTCGAGCACGGTTTTACCTTCGGAGTGCCATTGTTTGGTGAAAAACTGAATGGGAGGATTGCTGAAGATTTTGGCGGCCGACTCCACCATGTAAAATTCTTCGTCGGTACTGATTCCTACAATTTTGCCATTGTCCTTCACCCCGATGAGCAGCCGCCCTCCATCGGTATTGGCAAAGGCAACCAGCGATTTTGCAATTTTCTTTGAATCGTTTATGCAGTATTTAAAATCCTGCTGCTGGTGCTCTCCCTCGTCGATTAATTTTTGTAATAAAAGGTTCAAAATGTATTTTGTTATTTTAACCATTCAAAAGTTACGTAATGATCCGGGTTCATTCCCAGCTTACGGTAGGTTTTATGTGCTATTTTGTTGTCTTTATCGGCATAAAGCCTGATGCCATTGAGGTTCTCATCTTCCAGTACCAGGTTTTTAATGTGCGTGTACATGCTGCTGTACACTCCTTTTCTTCTGAATTCAGGTAAAATATAAACCGACTGGATCCACAATACTGTCCCGTTTCGCCAGTCGCTCCATTCAAAAGTAGTCAGCAGCGAACCGATTATTTTCCCCTTCTTTTCAGCAATGTAGTACTTTCCTTTTGAAGAATCTGCCAACACAGCCGAAACTCCTTTTTCAACTGTTGTTTTATCCAGTTCTATGTTTTCAGTTTCGAAAGCCATTGCCAGTTGAAACTGAACTAATGCTGAAATGTCATCTTTATTTGCTATTCTTACCAACATTTTTATTTTTTACGGTAAATTTAAAAAATCCGGCAACATCATTTAATTGTTGATGAAAACGACCGCCGGAACAGTTTATTTTTTCGATTTTCCAATAAAAGAATTTAAAACGAAACGAGACAAACAATTTTTTGTTGAAAGAAAAATTTGATTGATTTATGAAAATTGTAGTTGCATCAAAAAATCCGGTAAAGAAAAATGCAGTAGCAGAAGGGTTTAAGGCTTATTTTAAAGATGTTGAAATAGAAAGTATTTCAGTTGATTCGGGCGTTTCGGACCAGCCGGGCACCGACGATGAAACCCTGACGGGCGCCCGGAACCGGGTAAAAGAAAGCCGCAACCAGATTTATGATGCCGATTACTGGGTAGCCATCGAAGGGGGAATTCAGGCTGGCGAAAAAGATGTGCTGGCATTTGCATGGGTGGTTATTTATTCAGCAGGAAAATACGGCGAAGCCCGTACCGCCTCTTTTACCCTGCCCAAAAAAGTGGCCCACCTTGTAGCAGGCGGAATGGAGCTGGGAACAGCCAACGATTTGGTTTTCAGCCAGACAAATTCAAAACAGAAAAACGGTGCTGTCGGATTGCTGACACACAACAAAGTAGACCGCACTGAACTTTACTGTCAGGCGGTTATACTGGCTTTAATACCATTTGTTAATCGGGATTTGTATTAACTTGTTTTTATGCGTTCGATAATTTCTTCGATTTTTATTCTTTCTTCCTGAAGGAGTACCAGTTGCAGTTTTTCTTTTTCAAGTAAATTGCTGACTTTGGGCCCTACTTCCCCGGTAATAATTACAGATACACCTTCTTTTTTTAAGAAATCAACAAGTTGCACCCCACTGTGATCGGTTTCTTTATAAGGATTCTCGATAATGCTGAATTTGCCTGTTTCACTGTTAAATAGTACTAAATTTTCACATTTTCCGAATCGCAGGTCGAGAAATGATTTCTCGGATTTCCCACTTGAAGTTATGGCAAAAATTTTACTCATAATTAGAAAGTTATTTATACTATAACAATTTTAATGCAAAATGTTTTATTCACTTTTCTTATTTAATGCCTCCCAGTACTCAACGGCCCTTCGTGTATGAGGTATAACAATGGTTCCGCCTACCACATTTGCTACAGAAAAAATTTCAAAAAGCTCATCAGTAGTAATCCCTTGTTCATAACATTTTTCCAGGTGATATTTAATGCAATCGTCGCACCGCAAAACCATGCTTGTTGCCAGCCCGAGCATCTCCTTTACCTTGCCGCTGAGTGCGCCGTCCTGGTAAGTCAGGGTGTCGATGCTAAAAATGCGTTTCATTACCTTGTTGTCGCTGTCCAGTATTTTCTCATTCATTTTTGAGCGGTATTCCCTAAAATCTTTTAACATTTCTTCCATCCCGGGTTTTTTAAATAACTTATTATTTTTGCTGCAAAATAACGAAATTGGTTTATAAACTTCAACCTTTTCTTTTTAGCTAACTTGTAGAATTATGAATTTTTCGCAACTATTTATAGTAAGAAGTTGTTTCAGGAAGATGAAATTTTGATTGACTAATTTGCCGGGAAATGGAACATGCCATAAAAAAATTCTCGTACCTGTTGATTTTAAGGAACCTTTTTTTAAAGCCCTGATTGATCAGATGGGTGTTTTAATGAATAAATTAAAAGTGGATTAATGCAGTATATACTTATCATTTTTCTGATAGCCTCATTTGGAATTTTTTTTCTGCCTGGTGGGCTGAAAAAACAAAAGGCCTTGATTTTAAGTGCAGTTCAGTTGGCTGCATTTACCTATTTCGCCATTCGTATTCCCGAAGTTATTTCTGCCGAAGCAAAGTTTTTGATGATTGAGTGGATTCCCGCATTGGGAATAAACATTGAATTTGTGCTCGACGGATTGAGTATGGTTTTTGCCTTACTGGTAACAGGTATTGGGGCTTTGATTTTTTTGTATGCCAAAGCATACATGAAAAGCTATTCAGGCACCGATAAATTTTTCATGTACCTCATGCTTTTCAGCGCCGCTATGCTGGGGCTGGTTTTATCTGCCAATCTGGTTTTAATGTTTATTTTCTGGGAATTAACCAGTTTCCTGTCCTACTTTTTAATCAGTTATTTTCATGAAAAGGAATCGGCCCGAAAAGCAGCTTTTCAATCGCTGTATATTACCGGATTTGGCGGGCTTGCCATGCTGGCAGGTATTATACTATTGGGCAGTATTGTAAACAGCTATTCAATTTACGACTGGATGGACGGGGCTGAAACCATCAGGCAAAGCAGTTTGTACCTTCCGGGGTTATTGCTTATCCTGATTGGTGTGTTTTCCAAATCGGCGCAGTTCCCTTTTCATTTCTGGCTACCCGGGGCCATGCAGGCACCTGCGCCGGTTAGTTCTTACCTTCATTCGGCTACCATGGTAAAAGCCGGTATTTTTCTGCTTGCCAGGCTAAGTCCTGTTTTGGGCGGTACAAATGAATGGATATACATCATATCGCTGATTGGTGTGCTGACCATGCTAATCGGGTCATATTTTGCCATTACCCAAACCGATTTGAAAGGCATTCTGGCTTACACCACAATTAATGCGTTGGGTGTTTTGGTTTTACTGCTCGGAATCGATACAAAAGAATCAATTAAAGCAGCTATGCTGTTTTTGTTTATCCATGCTTTTTACAAGGCAACCCTTTTTATGGTGGCGGGTTTTATCGAGAAAAAAACCGGAACCCGGGAATTATCGAAACTTGGAGGGTTGATAAAATACATGCCGTTCACTTTTATAATTGCATTGCTTGCGTTGCTTTCCATGGCCGGCTTGCCCCCGCTGCTTGGATTCCTGGGAAAGGAATTAATTTATGAGGCGAAAGTGCAGTCGCCCGGAATTGCCTCACTGGTATTGGTTCTGGGTGTAACTTCAAATATATTTATGGTAGCGGTTTCGCTGTTTTTTGCCCGAAAAGTGTTTCTCGGAAAATCAGTTACCTATGAAAAAACGCCCAATGAAAAAGGAAGTGCTTTTTTAATAGGCCCCGGTATTCTGGCATTGCTTAGCCTTGTTTTGGGCCTGTTTCCCGGCGACCTTGGAACTGCTGTTATTAAACCCGCACTGAGTGTCGTCTTTGATGAAGTGGTGGATGTGAAATTAAAAATCTGGCATGGTTTTAACCAGGTTTTCTTTTTAAGTTTATTCACTATTGTGGCAGGAGTAACTCTTTTTTGGGCCATGCTAAAAAGGAAAAAACTACTCGAAATCTGGCGAAAAATAAACAGTGTGGTTTTTTCAGTTGAACTGGATGAGGTGTTTGCCTGGGTGATGGATAAATTTGTGAAGATTTCGCAACTTAAAACAAAAGCTGTACAACACGGTTACCACCGCTATTACATTTTAACCATCATTGTATTTACATCCCTGCTGCTTTGGTTTCAGGTTTTTGTAATCAGGTCGTGGGAATT
>JBMCIT010000142.1:0-4326 GCA_048616715.1 Tangfeifania sp.
ATCGAAGCCGACAAAGCCAGAATGAAAGACACCAGCAAGCAAAAAAAAGTGTTGCTGGCAACCGTAAAAGGCGATGTGCACGACATCGGGAAAAATATTGTGGGCGTGGTTTTGGGCTGCAACAATTACGAAATTATCGATTTAGGGGTGATGGTACCAACAGAAAAAATACTAAACACAGCGGAAAGGGAACAGGTGGATATCATTGGACTTAGCGGCTTAATTACCCCGTCGCTGGAAATTATGGTGGACATTGCCAAAGAGATGGAACGCCGGGAAATGGAAACACCGCTGCTGATTGGAGGTGCTACCACTTCAAAAATTCACACTGCCGTAAAAATCGGGCCTGAATATTCACATCCTGTCGTTCATGTAAAAGATGCCTCGCTCGCAGTAAATGTCACTTCAAATTTAATTGCGCGGAATGAAAAATATATTCAAAAAATAAAAGACGATTACATTCAGATTCGCGAATTCCAGGGACAACGCAAACCCAAAGAGTACCTGACACTTGAACAGGCACGTAAAAACAAACTGAAAATCAACTGGGAAACGACTCCGATTTACACACCCAATTTTACCGGGGTGAAACACCTCATCGATTATCCGCTGGAGGAGCTGCGTGAATACATCGACTGGACGTTCTTTTTCCTCACCTGGAACCTGAAAGGAACCTATCCGCAAATTCTTGACGATGAAAAACAGGGTGAAGAGGCCCGAAAACTCTATGCGGAAGCCAACGAATTCCTGGATGAAATTATTGAAAAGAAAATGTTGCAGGCAAACGCATCCTTTGGCATCTGGCCGGCAAATGCGGCAGGCGACGATGTTGTTCTTTTTGAAGATGAAACGCGAAAAACCGAAGCCGGACGTTTTTTCCATTTTCGCCAGCAGGAAAAGAAAAAAGGCAACCTGCCAAATTTATGTCTGGCTGATTTTGTGGCCCCGCTCGAATCGGGAAAACCCGACTACTGCGGAGGATTTGCAACCACAGCCGGCATTGGCATTGAAAAGTGGAGAGACATGTTCCTGAAAGATCATGACGATTATAAAGCCATTATGCTCGAAGCGCTGGCCGACCGCCTGAGTGAAGCTTTTGCAGAATTGCTGCATTTACGCGTCCGCAAAGAGTTCTGGGGATATGCACCCAATGAAAACCTGTCACACGAAGAACTTCTAAAAGTAAAATACCAGGGAATCAGGCCTGCACTGGGTTACCCGGCA
This sequence comes from Tangfeifania sp., assembly GCA_048616715.1. Classification (GTDB taxonomy): domain Bacteria; phylum Bacteroidota; class Bacteroidia; order Bacteroidales; family Prolixibacteraceae; genus Tangfeifania. The sequence continues at coordinate 1,225 of JBMCIT010000142.1, forward strand.
TGCCCCGAGCATTCGGAAAAAAAGGAGTTGTTCGACCTTCTGAAAGCCGAAGAAATTGGTTTGCAACTGACAGAACATTATGCCATGTACCCGAATGCTTCAGTATCCGGTCAGTACTATGCACATCCTGAATCGCGTTATTTCAGCCTCGAAAAAGTAGGCCGCGACCAGGTCCGGGATTATGCCAAACGAAAAAACAAACCGGTAGGGTTTGTAGAAAAATTCCTGCCAACCAATTTAAATTACAAGTAAAAATATTTATTAAGCAAATGAAAAAAAAGGAGTTATATTTTGGAAATACAAAAAAAGAAAATACTTTTGCAGTCCCGATTATTGTCCGTACTTGTAGGCAATGTAAAATATTGATTTCCTTGATGTAACAGCTTGCCAATGATGCATGGCAAATCTGAAAAAACACAGGAAAAGGTGAAAGTTGAATAAATAAAATTAGTACAAGTGGATACATTAAGTTATAAAACTGTTTCGGCAAACAAGGCAACTGTCAACAAAGAGTGGGTGGTTATTGATGCTGAAAATATTGTTTTGGGCCGTTTGGCCAGCGAGGTTGCAAAAATCCTCCGGGGCAAAAACAAGCCCGAGTTTACACCGCACGTTGATTGTGGTGACAACGTAATTGTGATAAACGCTGAAAAAGTACAGCTCACCGGTAAAAAACTGACAGATAAAATTTATCTCCGTCATACAGGTTACCCGGGAGGCCAGCGTACACAAACGCCAAAAGAAATTTTAGCGAAATACCCGGAAAGGCTTGTTGAAAAGGCAGTTAAAGGAATGCTGCCCAAAAACAAACTGGGAAGTCAGTTGTTTCGGAACCTGCATGTAGTTGTAGGACCAGAGCATAAATACCAGGCTCAGAAACCAAAAGTTGTTGATTTAAGTAACAATAATTAAAAAAAATGGAAGTAGTTAACACAATAGGGCGTAGAAAATCGGCAGTTGCCCGTATTTACGTGAACGAAGGCAAAGGGAACATCACGATTAACAAACGTGAATTGAACGAATATTTCCCGACAACTACCCTTCAGTACATTGTTAAACAACCGCTGAACGTAGCAGAAGCGATTGAAAAATACGACATTAAAGTCAATCTTGACGGCGGTGGTATTAAAGGACAGGCCGAAGCTTTGCGCCTCGCAATTTCAAGGGCATTGATAAAAATTGACCCGGAATTGAGAAAAGATTTGAAATCGGCCGGATTTCTCACCAGGGATCCACGCGAAATTGAACGTAAAAAACCGGGACAGCCGGGAGCAAGGAAGAAATTCCAGTTCTCAAAACGTTAAACTATTTATTGTCAAATTATATGGATCTAAAATGGTTGAGATTCCCGAGTACTCGGGACTACTCAACTGTTGCTTTTAGAATCATAAAAAAAGTAAACAGATGCCAAAAGTATCATTTCAGGAATTATTAGACGCAGGTGCACATTTTGGACACCTGAAAAGAAAGTGGAATCCGAACATGGAACCTTATATTTTCATGGAAAAAAACGGAATCCACATCATCGATCTCCAAAAAACAGTTGTTAAAATCGACGAGGCTGCAGCAGCCCTCAAACAGATTGCCAAATCGGGCCGCAAAATATTGTTTGTTGCCACAAAAAAACAGGCAAAAGAACTGGTCGCCGAGCAGGTAAAAAGCGTTGGAATGCCCTACGTTACTGAACGCTGGCCAGGTGGTATGCTCACCAACTTCCCAACTATCCGCAAAGCGGTGAAAAGGATGATCTCTATCGATAAAATGACAAAAGATTCAAGCTGGGATAACCTGTCGAAAAGGGAAAAACTGCAAATTACCAGGCAGCGTGCCAAGCTCGAAAAAGTTTTGGGTAGTATTGCCGACCTCACCCGCTTGCCGGCAGCACTTTTCATCGTTGATGTAATGAAGGAAAAAATTGCTGTTCGCGAAGCACAGAAGTTGGGAATCCCGGTATTTGCAATTGTTGATACCAACTCAAACCCGGAAGGAATCGATTTTGTTATTCCGGCCAACGACGACGCTTCCCAGTCAATTAAACTGATTCTGGGCGAAATGACTGAAGCAGTGAAAGAGGGACTTGCCGAAAGAAAATCGGAAAAAGGCAAGGAAGAGGATGAAGATGCTCCGAAAAAACCCAGAAGAAAACCGAGAAGAGAAAGATCGAAGGCGGCAGAAGGAGAAGAAAAAAATGCCGGCAACGATACTGAAGAATAAGTAAAAATTACAAAGTATAAATCGTTTTAAAAATTTAGCTTTATGGCTTTCACAACAGCAGACGTAGTCAAATTGCGCAAATTAACCGGTGCAGGGATGATGGATTGTAAAAACGCCCTGAAAGATGCCGACGGTAATTTTGACAGGGCGCTCGAAATCATTCGTGAAAAAGGAAAATTAATTGCCAACAAGCGTGCCGACAGGGAAGCTTCTGAAGGCGTTGTTCTGGCAAAAGTATCAGAAGACAGAAAATTTGGCGCCATGGTCGTCCTCAATTGCGAAACCGATTTTGTTGCCAAAAACGATAATTTTATTGCTTTCGCAAACAGCATTCTTAATGTGGCGCTTGCCCAAAAACCTGAAAACCTGGAAGAGCTTAAAAAACTTGATTTGGATGGCAGGACCATTGAAAATCAGGTAACCGAGCAAACAGGCGTTATTGGTGAAAAAACAGAACTCTCGTTTTACTCCAAAATTGAAGCCGAAACTGTTGTAGCTTATATCCACCCGGGAAATAAACTGGCAACCCTGGTTGGTTTCAATAAAGAAAACGTTGAAATTCAGGTGGCCAAAGATATCGCCATGCAGGCAGCGGCAATGTCGCCAATTGCAGTCGATAAAGATGCTATTCCGCAGAAAGAAATTGATAAGGAAATTGAAATTGCCAAAGAAAAATTCCGTCAGGAAGGAAAACCCGAAGCAATGCTCGACAAAATTGCCCAGGGCTCACTTAACAAGTGGTTTAAAGATGTTACCCTGGTTAACCAGCCATTTATTAAAGATGCAAAACTTTCGGTAAAAGATTACATGGCACAAAACGACAAAGAACTGAAAATTACTGCTTTCGAACGCTATTCGCTCGACAGTTAATTTATTTTCAACGCGATA
>JBMCIT010000143.1:0-4319 GCA_048616715.1 Tangfeifania sp.
CGGGTTGAGGGAGGGGTTCCGGAAACCGCCGGCGCACCTGCTGTCCGTTTTCATAAAGAAAATTAAAATCTTCGGGTGAAAAATAAAACCCAACAGCAAGACCTGCTTTGCGTGTTGCTTCCACGTATTCAGCCAGCAGATCTTTCTGGTAAGGGGTGTTCATGATGTTGAAATCCGTGGTTTGGGTATCCCACATACAGAACCCGGAGTGGTGTTTTGTGGTGAAAACGATGTATTTCATGCCCGCCAGTTTGGCGAGCGTGGCAATTTCTTCAGGGCTGAATTCTTTTGGATTGAATGTTTTTGGCAAATCATTCACAAAACGGTCGAGATAATCATCGGATGCACCGGCCATCGAATGGCTGATTACTATGCCAAGCTGGCTGTCGAAACTAAAATGGATAAACATTCCGAAACCAAGATCGCTGAACCACTCCAGCCGTTCCGGTTTATTCAGATCAAGGAATTCTGTGTCAGCCTCCTGCGCGTGACTGAAGCTGTTGAGTGTAAGCAGGACAATAATCAGTGTTAATATTTTTTTCATAACAATAATTTATTTATTAAGATTACTTTTGCCAGGGAATTTTCCCTGCTTCGCGGATGTGCTGCGATTGGCGGTATTTCAGGTCTTTAAATTTTTCGGAATCCTGACTAAGCGGAATGCGTTCATAGGGATCCGTCTCAAGGTTAAATAACTGCAGTGGCTCAAACGGTGTATTCTGCACCAGTTTATATGGTCCCTGGCGGGTGGCATAATAACATAGGCCACCGTAACTGCCGCCTTCGCGCCGCATGAAATATACCACGCGGTTGTCGGTAACCTGCGGTTTTCCCTTCAGGGTTCGGAGCAGGCTCATGCCATCTATTTTGTTATCCGGCTCAATGCCCGCAATATCAAGCAGGGTAGGATAAATATCCATTGTAAGCCCAAGGTTTTCTGTTTCCGAATTTGATTTTATTTCATCATTCCAAACAAAACAGGTGGGAACTTTTATACCACCTTCATACATATCCTGTTTTCCACCGCGCAAATCGCCGTTGGAGGCGCCGCTTGCCAAATGGCCGCCATTATCCGACGAAAAAATGATGAGCGTATTTTTATCGAGTTTCATTTCATCCAATGCTTTCATTACGCGTCCAATGCCGTCATCGAGATGTTCTACAAATGCCACATTTTTTGCACGTTTTTCAGAAATACCGGGTTCCCTCTTTTTTACTTTTTCCAGCCATTCATTGGGTGGTTGAATCGGGAAGTGCGGCGCATTGTAAGCCAGAAATAAAAAGAAAGGTGATTCATTTTCCTGCTGATTTTTCAGGTAATCAACCGCCCAGTCCGAAAAAAGATCAGTGGCATGTCCTTCCGGTTCAATAACTTCGTCGTTCAGGCGCATGTAGTTGTTTCCGTGGCGCAGATGCGTCCAGTAATCATCCATCATGTCGCCAAGGAAACCGTGAAAGAAGTCGAAACCACGTTCATTCGGCTTATTGGGCGATTCCAGCCCCAGGTGCCATTTCCCGATTAAGGCAGTAGAATACCCGGCTTTTCCGAGCATTTCGGGAAGTGTTGCCAAATCTTCGCGCAGGTAACCCCAACTGTTTGTTTCATGCGTTCTGATAACTCCGGGAACACCAGAAATGTCAGGGTAACAACCGGTCATCAAACTGGCACGCGTAGGGGAACAAACCGTACAATTGGCATAAAAACTGTTGAACTTCATTCCCTTTTGAAACAACCTGTCGATATGGGGCGTGTAAATATCTTTTCCGCCATTTATCGATAAATCGCCGTATCCCAAATCATCCACCAGGATTATAATTATATTGGGTTTGTCGTTGCTTTTTGCCGAAAGGGATGATAATCCGGAAAAATGAAATAATAAAACATACAAGGTAATTACGGGCAGTAATTTTAAATTTTTCAGCATAATTCAATGATTAGGTTTCAGCATAAAATTAATTAAAAAGAAAAGGAATGCAGAATGTTTAGTAAACTATTTTAAAGGATTTAATGCAAAATAAACCGTTTTTCAATATTTCTGAAATAATCCCGGTAATGAACTTGATGCTTAACATTAATCGTTTATATAAATTTTTTTGTTTTGTTTATTTATTTGGCTCATGTTTTTAAACAAAGTTTGAATTTGTCTGTTTTTGATAACCCACTATTTAATTTTGAATGAAGAAAGAAATTGGAACAAAAATAAAAACTGAAAACAGAATAAAAATGAAAGATGAATTGCTGCTTAAGCGGATTAACGGAACTGGAAAATCGAAACTGAACGGAAACGGTCATTCACATGCCTTTGTAAATGGTAACGATACAATAGGAGAAAATCATATTGCCACATCCATCGAAACACCCATGCGTAAAGATGCATTCGACATTTCGGATGAACAAAAAATGGAGGTGATTACTGAAAAGTTCCGCGATATTATGGAAACAATGGGACTTGACCTGACGGATGACAGTTTGCAGGGAACACCGCGCAGGGTCGCCAAAATGTTTGTGCAGGAGATTTTTCACGGACTGAATCCAGCCAACAAACCTGTAGCTTCCGTGTTTGAGAACAAATTTAAATACGGTGAAATGCTGGTGGAGAAAAACATCAAACTCAATTCCACTTGCGAGCATCATTTTTTACCCATTTTCGGGAAAGCGCATGTGGCTTATTTTGCCAACGGCCAGGTAATCGGACTTTCGAAAATTAACCGGATAGTTGACTATTTTTCCCGTCGCCCGCAGGTGCAGGAGCGTTTAACGGTTCAGATTGCCGACGAACTAAAAAAGGTGCTGAATACCGAAGATGTAGCCGTGGTTATCGATGCGGAGCACATGTGTGTGGCTTCACGCGGAATTAAAGATGGGTGCAGCAGCACTGTGACTTCCGAATATTGCGGTAAATTCAAAGACCGGTCGGTTCGCGAAGAATTTTTGAAATACCTGAAACTTTAATTTTTTCAGGCAATCCGCCCGTCCATGTCCGTTTTGTTTTCTGGTGAAAGCGGAAATTTAACCGGACGGTTGTCGCGGGTTGAACGGTAAATGGCTGTAAAAAATTCCACTGTTTTGCGGCCATCTTCGCCAGTTACCATTGGTTGAGTGTCCGTTTCAATTGCCTGTAAAAAATTTTCAATCTGCCGCTCCATATAATAGATCGTCGGATCGATGGAATTGAACAGTTCCGAATCTTCTTCAATCCATTTTTCAAGTTGGTTTTCTTCTCCGGGAACGGTCCACAAGTCATTCACCGGAGGTTCCAAAACATTCGACATGCCGGCCACGAACATGGCCCCGCCGTCGGTTTGAACACCCACCGAGGCTCCGTTTTCTCCGTGAACCTGCACTTTACCGTAAATGCCGGGTTTTTGCGAATTGCTGACAATAATATTCCCAATCCCGCCATTCCTGAATTTCACAATTGCAACAGCCGTATCTTCCACTTCAATGTAAGGATGGTTCAGGTTTTTCCACAAACCGTACACTTCGTCAATTTCGCCCATGTACCACAGCAGAATATCTAATTGGTGGGGAGCCTGGTTGACCAGTACGCCTCCGCCTTCCATTTCCCAGGTGCCGCGCCAGGCGTCTGCATCGTAGTAGTTTTTGTCGCGCCACCCCAGCATATTGATGGTGCCGAAAACCGGCTTGCCGATTTTACCGTCGGCAATGGCTTTTTTTACGCGCATCACCGGTGCATACCAGCGTCGCTGACTGATAACTCCCAGTTTAACTCCCGATTTCCTGCAGGCAGCTATCATCGCATCGCAGTCTTCGAGGGTGGAGGCCAGTGGTTTTTCAACTAAAACATGTGCGCCCGCTTTTGCAGCCGCAATGGTTGGTTCGCGGTGAAACGGATGCGGCGTGCAGACAATCGCCAAATCTATATCCGCCTTTTTTATCATTTTTTCGATGTCGGAAAATGGCAAAGTTTGGTAGTGGCCGGCAAACTTTTCGGCCGATTCCGGTGTCCGGCTCCAGACTGCAGCAAGCCTGGAATTGGGTAGATTTTCGATTGCTTTGGCATGTAGGTGGGCCACTTTTCCGCACCCCAGAATTGCAATATTGAATAAGGTTTTCATACCGGTTAAATGGTTATCTTTTTGGTTTAAACAGTATTGTTGAAAAAACCGGCAATTCGGGTTTCCAAACAATTGTCAACCAAAAATAATCAAACCCGGCAGATTTGAAAAGAAACGGGGATCGTTAATCGTCAGAAAACTAATCTTCCACCATTCTTTCCATGTCTTCGTCTGAATCAGGGACCGCCATGTTGTCCGATTCGGAACGTACTTTTGCGAAATCCAGGTTTTTACGGGCC
>JBMCIT010000144.1:0-4294 GCA_048616715.1 Tangfeifania sp.
CTTCTTATAAACTATTTAGCTGACTCGCTAATTTCGATTTCAGGTTAGCTGCTTTGTTTTTATGGATTATATTCTTTTTTGCAAGCTTATCAATCATAGAAACAACTTTAGGAAAACTTTTAACTGCTTCCTCTTTATCGGTCTCATTCCGCAAGTCTTTAATTGCATTGCGGGTAGTTTTGGCGTAGTACTTATTGTGAACCCGCCTTTTTTCGTTTTGCCTAATCCTTTTTAAAGCTGACTTGTGATTTGCCATTTTTTTCTTTTAAAATCCTTAAAAAATTAAGTAGCCCGTAGGGGATTCGAACCCCTGCTACCAGGATGAAAACCTGGCGTCCTAACCCCTAGACGAACGGGCCAACTTATGTTTCCCTGAAATTGGGACTGCAAAAATACGTCATTTTTATTATCCACCAAATTTTCAGTAATTTTTTTTTCTTCTGATAAAAATTTTCTGATGGTGTGCCGGTGCGTTATTTCAAGTTGTTTGAATCTTGGTATTTTAAGGTAAAGTTAATTTTTTAACGCAACGAGAAATTCTGCCCGAGGTAAACCCTGCGCACATCTTCGTCGTTGGCCAAATCGTCTGCTGAGCCGGCTTTCATTATCGAGCCTTCAAAAAGAAGATACGAACGGTCGGTAATTGAAAGTGTTTCGTGCACATTGTGATCGGTAATCAGCACCCCGATGTTTTTTTCCTTCAGTTTGACTACAATTTCCTGGATATCTTCTACTGCAATTGGGTCGACACCGGCAAACGGTTCGTCGAGCAAAATAAATTTCGGGTCGATGGCCAGCGCCCGGGCAATTTCTGTGCGGCGCCGCTCGCCACCCGACAGTTGAACTCCCTTGCTTTTACGGATGTGCTGCAACCCGAATTCTTCAATCAGGCTTTCCACTTTTTCTTTTTGATACTCTTTTGAATAATTTGTCATTTCGAGGACGGCTTTCAGGTTGTCCTCGATGCTCAGTTTCCTGAAAACCGATGCTTCCTGCGCCAGGTAGCCAATTCCTTTTTTTGCGCGTTTGTAAACCGGCAGTTTGGTGATATTCTCGTTGTCGATAAATACTTTCCCTGAAAGTGGCTGGATCAGTCCCACAATCATGTAAAACGATGTTGTTTTGCCGGCTCCGTTCGGCCCCAGCAATCCCACAATTTCTCCCTGGTTTACTTCAAAACTAACGCCTTTTACAACTGTTCGTTTCCGGTATTTTTTTACAATATTTTCTGCGCGAAGTTTCATGTGGACAAAGAACGTGTTTTTCGTGCTAAATTATATCTCATCCATCTCTTTTTCACGTTTTTTAACGACCCGTTTCGATATCAGAATGCCAATTTCATACAAAAATACCAACGGAAAACAAACCATTATCTGGCTGAAAACATCGGGAGGTGTAATAATTGCCGAAAGCAGCAACATTATTACATAAGCGTGTTTCCGGTATGTTTTCATAAACTGGGGGGTAATTAAACCCACTTTACTTAAAAAGTACGAAAAAATCGGGATAAGAAAAACAACTCCTGCAGCAAGCGAAATAGAAGTTACCGAGCCGATATACGATTTCAGGTTAATCTGGTTGGTGACCTCGCCGCTCACATTATATGACCCGAGAAAGTGAACAGAAAGCGGAACGATTAAAAAATACCCGAAAAGCACTCCCATTAAAAACAGCACAGAAGTAAAAAATACCGCACCGCCGGCATATTTTTTTTCATTGTCGTAAAGTGCAGGTTTTATAAAACGCCAGAATTCGTAAAAAACCACCGGCGATGCAATAATAAAACCGGCAATAATCGAAACCCAGATGTGGGTCATAAACTGGCCGGCAATTTTAATGCTGATTAATTCGAGTGGCTGCTGGTTAATTTTTAGCGCCTCGGTCCCGGCCCAGTCGGCAAGTTTGGCAAACATCCTGTTCGTCCAGAATTCCGGTGTCCTCGGATTAAGGATTACCGTATTAAATATGAAATCTTTCAGAACAAACGCAATCACAGCTAAAATGACTACCGCCAGCGCCGATCGTATGATGTGCCAGCGCAATTCTTCCAGGTGTTCTAAAAACGACATTTCGGCATAAGGCGTTTTCATCCCTGCTTTATCTGTTAGCTTTTTTTTCTTCCTGGTCGAACGTTCTTCCCTTTTATCCTCTTCGCTCATTGATCTTTTTTTAAAAACTTCACAAATATAAATACTTCCTGTTATTAGTAGCTTTTCAGTAAACCTTAATTTAAAAGAATGCTATTTATTTATAAAAATTACAATATCGTATTGACATTTTAGTTACTTTTAATAATTTAGAATCTGCAAATTATAGCATAAGACATTGAGGGAGAATTGGTTTTTATGGACAGGAATAGATCTTTAACAGAATATTTGCAACAATATTTTGGATTTGACCGCTTTAAAGGACAACAGGAACAGGCGGTAAAAAGTGTGATGGCCGGGGAGAATACATTTGTGCTTATGCCCACCGGTGGGGGGAAATCATTAATTTATCAGTTACCTGCACTGCTGCTCGAGGGCACTGCAATTATTATATCGCCCTTAATTGCCCTGATGAAAAATCAGGTCGATTCTATCAGGGGAATGCAAGCTGAAGATTATGTCGCTCATTTTCTGAATTCTTCATTATCGAAGGCAGCTTTACAGGAAGTAAAAAACGATGTGCTGGCCGGGAAAACGAAGTTGTTGTACGTGGCTCCTGAGTCGCTTACAAAAGAGGACAACATTGAATTTTTGAAAAAAATCAAAATTTCATTTTACGCAATCGACGAAGCACATTGTATCTCGGAATGGGGACACGATTTCAGGCCCGAGTACCGGCGTATACGCCCCATTGTGGAAGAAATAGGGAAAGCTCCGATTGTTGCTTTAACTGCAACTGCTACTGCAAAAGTTCAGCACGATATCCAAAAAAACCTGGGAATACTGGGTGCAAAAGTTTTTAAAGCTTCATTTAACAGGGCCAACCTGTATTACGAGATTAAACCAAAAGTAAAGCCCGAGTCCCAAATCATCAGGTTCATCAAACAAAACGAAGGGAAATCGGGTATTATTTATTGCCTGAGCCGCAAGAAAGTGGAAGAACTGGCCGAAACCCTTCAGGTAAACGGAATAAAAGCGCTGGCTTACCATGCCGGTATGGATGCGGCCACCCGCTCGGGTAACCAGGATAAATTTTTGATGGAAGACGTTGATGTGATTGTGGCAACCATCGCTTTCGGAATGGGAATCGACAAACCCGATGTCCGGTTTGTGATTCACTACGATATTCCCAAAAGCCTGGAAGGATATTACCAGGAAACAGGCCGTGCCGGACGGGACGGTGGAGAAGGACAGTGCATCACATTTTACAGCTACAAAGACATTCAGAAACTTGAAAAATTTATGCACGGAAAACCGGTTGCCGAACAGGAAATTGGGAAACAGCTTTTGCTGGACACCGTTTCGTATGCCGAATCGGCCCTGTGCCGCCGGATTATTTTGCTGCATTATTTTGGTGAAACTTACGAAAAACAAAATTGCGGAAACTGTGATAACTGCCTCAATCCGAAAGAACAGTTTGAAGCGAAGGATGAAGTGGTTAAAGGACTGAAAGCAATTCTGGAAGTAAATGAGAAATATAAAGGCGAACACATTGCCAATATTCTTATCGGGAACAAAACCGCCGCCATCAAATCATTCAAACATTATAAACTTAATGCTTTCGGAGCCGGAAAAGACCACGATGAACGTTTTTGGAACGCCATTTTCAGGCAGTCGATGATTGCCGGCCTGGTGAACAAGGATATTGAAAATTACGGGCTGCTTAAAGTAACCGAAAAAGGACATGATTTTCTGAAAAACCCGCAAAGTTTCATGTTTGTAAAGAATCATGAATACGAAGAGGAAGATGATTCAGAAATTACTACCGGAGCCCCGTCAGGCGGAACTGGTGGCGACCCGGTGCTTTTTTCTATGCTGAAAGATTTGAGGAAAAAAATTGCCCAGCGTAAAAATCTGCCACCATTTGTTATTTTTCAGGATCCTTCACTTGCCGATATGTCGATTCAGTACCCTGTTACACTCGATGAACTGCAAAAAATTCAGGGCGTCGGTCAGGGAAAGGCAAAACGTTACGGAAAAGAGTTCGTTCAGCTCATAAAAAAATATGTGGAAGAAAACGAAATCGAACGGCCCGAGGATTTCGTTGTGCGCACAATTGCCAATAAATCGAAAATGAAGGTTTTTATCATCCAGAGTATCGACCGGAAAATTTCTTTTGAAGATATTGCCAATGCAAAAGGGGTGGA
>JBMCIT010000145.1:0-4293 GCA_048616715.1 Tangfeifania sp.
AATTTTATTTTCCTTTGGCAATATCTATTCCGATGCGTTGCCCTTTGAATTTTGCATTTTTCATCGATTTCATAATCTCTTTTTCGTAGCGTTTGTCCACTTCGAAAAAGGAAAAATTCTTCATCACCTCGATGTCGCCGATTTCTGCGCTTTTGTTAGGCAGGTGCTCATTTACGAGGTCGATAATTTTTCGTTTGTTAATGCCGTTTTTCTTGCCCATGTTGAAGAAGAACCGTACAAAATCGTAATCGCCCCTGCCTTTTTTACCACGTCCGCCGCGGTCTCTTCGTCCGCCGCCACGTTCACTGCGCCCGCCTCTTCCTTCAGAATACCTTGATTCATCATGACTGGTGCGCAATTCATCCACATTAATATCGGGTGCATTTTCGTAATATTTCAGAAAACGGTTAAACTCCACCGAAACGAACCGCTTGATTAAATCTTCGCGATCGAGCCAGGAAAGTTTTTTGTAAATCACCGGCATAAAGGATTCAATCTCGGTTTCATTCACATCAACCTGTTCCATTCGGTCAATCAGGTTAAACAGTTGTTTCTCGCAAATCTCTTTTCCTGACGGCACCTGCTGCTGAATAAATTTCTTATTCACGCTTTTCTCTACCTGCCGGAGTTTTCCTTTTTCGCGGAGGTGAATTAAAGTAACTGAAATACCGCGTTTCCCGGCCCTTCCGGTACGTCCGCTCCGGTGAATATAAATTTCCGGATCATCCGGAAGGTTATAATTGATAACATGAGTAAGATCGTTCACGTCCAGTCCGCGGGCTGCCACATCTGTAGCCACCAGCATTTGCAGGTGTTTGTTCCGGAAACGGGCCATCACATGGTCGCGCTGTGCCTGCGAAAGGTCGCCGTGCAGTGCATCGGCATTGTACCCGTCGCGCATCAGTTTATCCGCCACATCTTTTGTTTCGGCACGGGTGCGGCAAAAAATAATGCCGTAAATATTCGGATTCAGGTCGGCAATCCTTTTCAGCGCTATGTAGCGGTCTTTTGCATGAATTAAATAGTAATGATGCTCCACATTCTCAGCTCCGGTGTTTTTCTTGCCCACCGAAATTTCGAAAGGATTGTTCATATACTTATTGGCAATTGAAACAATTTCCTTTGGCATGGTTGCTGAAAAAAGCAAGGTTTGCTTTTCAGCCGGCGAGGTTTCCAGTATTGCATCCAAATCGTCTTTAAAACCCATGGAAAGCATCTCATCGGCCTCATCGAGCACCAGCCAGCGAATTTCGTTTACTTTCAGCTTTTTACGCTTTATTAAATCGAGTGTGCGCCCCGGCGTCCCCACAACAATCCGGGCACCGCGCTCAAGTTGGTTAATTTGTTTTTTAATGTCGGCACCTCCGTAAACAACGACTATATTTATTTTGAGGTGTTTGGCATAATTCTCCAGATCGTTGGCAATTTGCAATGCCAGTTCCCTTGTGGGACTTAAGATTAAAGTTTGGGTTGCTTTTTTGGTCGTATCAATTTGTTGCAAAATTGGTAACCCGAATGCGGCTGTTTTACCGGTTCCGGTTTGTGCCAGGGCTACCAGGTCTTGCTTGTTGTCCATTAAAAAAGGAACTACTTTTTCCTGAATTGGTGTGGGCCGCTCAAAGCCAATTTCTTCAATTGCCAGTTGAATTTCGGGGTTGAGGCCCATTTTGTTAAATAATGTCATTTAAAAACTAATAAAATTTTAAGGCCGCAAAGGTAACCTTTTAAAATGAATCTCAGGTATTTAAACCAAAACCTTTCTTCTTTTAACAAATTCATAATTCAACTGTTTCAAAACACTAAAACCATTGAAAAAGCATTATTTCAAAATGGAATAGCTGATTGTTTACGCTAAAAAAGCTACATTTGCTATAATATTATTCAATTTAAAATTGAATTTTATGAACAGAAAAAAAACCATGAAAACACTGAAAGCAAGTGCCTTGAGCGCATTATTAGCGACTGTTGTTTTGTGCATAAACATCTCTGCATGGTCGCAAACTACCGATACCATTGTACCGGCAGAACAAAATCCGCGGACGATACTTCGGAAAATCGATATCCGTAAAATGGGATTTAACTTTTGGAAGGATAATTTCGAAGGCCACTGGACAGGTATCGATTTTGGATTTAACGGCTTTGAAAATCCCGAATATACAGGCTACAACCTGGAATTTATGAAAAATGACCTGTTACGATCAAATTCTACCTACATAAATATCCTGCAGCATAGCATCGGGTTACAACGCAACCGGAATACCATTGGGCTGGTTACCGGAGCCGGATTGCATTTGCAAAGTTACCGGCTCGATAATAATACGACCATCCGAAAAAGTGAAAACGGAAGAATTGAGCCTGAAATTCTCTATTTCGACCAAAACCAAAAATCGAAACTTTCCATCGTGTCGTTAATGGTTCCGTTGCTTGCTGAATTCCAGGTTCCTGTAAATCATTACGAAAACAGGATATACTTTTCGGGAGGGGTTTTTGGATCAGTGCGATTGAGCAGTCACACCAAAATAAAATACCGTGCCGACGGCAAAAAAGAAAAACTCAAAGTTCCGGGGCATTATTCCCTTCAGGATTTTAAATACGGCCTGATGGTACGCGCAGGTTACCGGTGGATCAATGTTTTTGCCACTTATGATTTGGTTCCTTTATTTAAAAACGATTTGGGACCGGAACTCACACCTTTTACATTTGGAATTACGCTTCTTCAGTTTTAATTATCGATATTATGAAACCTTATATTTTAGAACAAACCAACTGGAAACAGGTAAAAAACGAAAGTTATGAAGTGGCCGTTCTGCCATGGGGTGCTACCGAACCCCATAACTACCACATGCCTTACGGAACCGACTCGCTCGAAACAGCGCGAATTGCTGCCGATGCTGCCGAAAAAGCATGGGAAAAAGGTGCCAAAATAATGGTGCTGCCGGTTATTCCGCTGGGCGTGCAAAACATGGGGCAGATTGAACTGCCGTTTTGCCTGCACACCAAACCTTCTACCCAAAAAATTATTCTCGAAGACATTCTTTCAGCCCTGAACGTGCAGGGAATTAAAAAGTTTGTTTTGATGAACGGGCATGGCGGTAACGATTTTAAACCCCTTATAAGGGAGCTCCAACCACAGTTTCCGGATATATTTATTTCGATGGTGGAGTGGTTTAAATTGCTCGATTTATCGGAATATTTTGAAGATGAAGGTGACCATGCCGGAGAAATGGAAACCAGTGTGATACAGTATTATTTCCCTGAATTTATTCTGCCCCTCGACGAAGCCGGCGAAGGAAAAGCCAAAAAGTTTAAACTCCATGGCCTGAACGACAAAACCGCCTGGGCGCCGCGCCAATGGGACAAAGTATCGGAAGATACCGGAATTGGAAACCCGAAAGCAGCTTCTCCTGAAAAAGGTAAAAAATTCCTCGACGATGTTACAACCAAAATCGGGGATTATTTTGTGGAACTGGCAAAATGCGATGTGAACGATTTGTACAAATAATTCAAAAAACAAATAATTATCATTGCTGGTTATTTCCGTTTTTCAGTTATTGCAAATTGAAATTAAACATGTAAAAACATGAAACTACTATTGATTAGCAACTCAACAATGGCAGGGGAACCCTACCTCGATTATCCAAAATACGAGATTCAGAAATTTCTGGGCGAAAAGCCGGTAACAGCGCTCTTTATTCCTTATGCCGCAGTCACTTTTTCTTACGATGAATATTGCGACAAAGTAGAAGAACGTTTTGCTGAAGTAGGTCACCACATCACAGGCATACATACCTTTTCGGATCCCATTCGGGCAATTGAAGAAGCCGATGCCATAGTGGTTGGCGGCGGAAATACCTGGCACCTGGTGCGGATGCTCCACACAAAAAAACTGATAAATCCATTGCGTGAAAAAACTTTTGAAGGAACGCCGTATATTGGATGGAGCGCCGGCGCAAATGTAGCTTGTCCAACACTGCGCACCACCAATGATATGCCCATAATCGATCCACGCGGTTTCGATTGCACCGGACTGATTCCCTTTCAAATCAACCCGCATTACTTAGATGCCAATGCACAGGGACATGCCGGCGAAACACGCGAACAGCGCATCAGCGAGTTTACCGAACTCAACCCGGAAGTATATGTGGCCGGATTGAGGGAAGGAACTATGCTGAAGCTCGAAGACGGGAAACTGCAGTTGATTGGTGACCGTACCTGCCGGATTTTCAAAAAAGGGAAAGAACCGGTTGAACTTTCTTCTTCAGATGATTTTAATTTCCTGATGGAATCCGGTTT
>JBMCIT010000146.1:0-4292 GCA_048616715.1 Tangfeifania sp.
TCAGGAAGAAATTGACCTGACCGGAAACAGGAAACTGAACATCCGGCTAAAACCACGCCTGCAAACGCTCCAGGAAGTTATAATTACAGACGACTATGCCGAACAGCGCCAAAGGGATGAATCGCTGAATGTGGAAATTGTGAACGATCAATTTCTGAAACAGCATTTGAGCGGGAGCCTGATGAAATCGCTGGAAAGGCTTCCGGGAGTGAGCACTATCGACATTGGTTCGGGCCAGTCGAAACCTGTAATTCGCGGACTTGGGTTTAACCGGGTGGTGGTGATTGAAAACGGGATTAAACACGAAGGCCAGCAGTGGGGCGCCGATCATGGTCTGGAAGTTGACCAGTTTACACTGGACCGGATTGAGGTGATTAAAGGACCCGGCTCGCTCATGTATGGATCAGATGCCATTGGCGGCGTCATCAACCTGAAACAGGTGGAAACCCCGCAAAAAAATTCTTTCGGCGGAAGCATTGATTTAACCGGAAAATCCAACAACAATCTGGCAGGGACTTCTGCCTATGTTTTTGGACGAAAGGAAAAACTGTTTTTCACGTTTCGCGCTACTTTGCTCGACTATGCCGATTACCGTGTTCCCACCGACAGTGTGGACATTTATTCTTACCGGGCGCCCTTGTATAAAAACCGGTTGCGCAATACAGCCGGGCAGGAACAAAATTTTCATTTCTCGGCAGGGTTCCAGAATAACGGAACGTTCAGCCGGTTTTATATGAGCAATGTGCACAGTAAAAACGGCTTTTTTGCCAACACCCACGGACTGGAACCCCGGCGTGTGGATACGAATTTACACGACAAATCGGACAGGGATATTCAGTATCCGTTTCAGGATGTGAACCATTTTAAAATCATTAATAAAAGCTCGGTAAGCAAAGGAACAATTCAGGTGCGTTTCGAACTGGGTTTCCAGCGAAATACCCGTGAAGAGTGGAGCCAATACACAAGTCATGGTTACATGCCGGCGGTGTTCCCCCGGGAGATACCATTCCCCGAAGAACTGGAAAGGGAATTCGATAAAACCATCTGGTCGGGAAATGTGTTGATTATGTTTCAAACCGGAAAAAAAACCGAATTCTCGGCCGGAATAAATGCAGAAAACCAAAAAAACCGAATCGGTGGCCGGGGATTTATTATTCCTGAATTTGAGCAATTTACATTAGGAAATTATGTATTGTTCAAATACAGGATTTCAGACCGAAGCCTTGTGCAGGCAGGAGTTCGCTACGATTACGGAAATATTCAAACCGACAGCTATTCCGACTGGTTTGAAAGTCCGTTGGAAACCGCTACTGATACCGTTTGGAGTGCACTACAACGGGCGCCCGAACTCAACCGGAAATTTTCAAATTTTACCTGGTCGGCCGGTTACAATTTCAATGCAGAACATTTTTCATTGAAAGCAAATGTAGGCAAAAGTTTCCGGATGCCCATTGCCAAAGAACTGGCAGCCAACGGAGTAAACTACCATCGGTTTAGCTATGAGGTGGGAAACCCGGAACTTTCGCCTGAAGTTTCGTACCAACTGGATGCCGGTGCGGAATGGCACAGTCGCCGGTTTGCGGTGGGAATCACTCCGTTTGTGAACTATTTCCCCAACTATATTTACCTGAATCCCGGGTTTGAACACGACCGGCTTTACGGAAACGGAAACCAGGTTTTCAGTTACACACAAAGTGAAGTATTCAGGTTTGGCGGCGAAGTGCATGCACATTACCAGCTTTTAAAACCGCTGCAATTGGGTATTATTGGTGAATATATCTATTCAAGGCAACTCTCGGGCGCTAAAAAAGGTTTTACCCTGCCTTTTTCCCCACCGGCATCGGCTGTTCTTAATATGAAATATCAAAAAGAAAAAATGTATTTCATCGTGGATGCTTATTTGTCTGTTGACTACAGAATTACGGCCACCCAAACCCATATTGTTCCGCCCGAAGAAATTACACCGGGATACCAGGTAGTCAACCTCAGTATGGGTGGAAACTTAAAACTAAAAAAACAGGTGGCAAAACTTTCATTGCAGGTGCAAAACCTTTTAAACAACAAATATTTCAACCATACCAGCTACTACAGGCTGATAAATGTACCTGAACCCGGAAGGAATCTGGTTATTAACCTTTACTTACCCTTTTAGAAAATGACAGAAACTAGTATGTGTACCATTTAAAATTTAAAAATTATGAAGACAAAATTTACTGCTATTTTGCTGGCAGCCGGAATCTTATCGTTAAACTCTTGCAAAAAAGAAGAGGAAATACCCAACCCGGAAGTTGCGATTACTGAATTGGGATATGAAAACAGCAAAATCGGTTATGCAGGCAGTGATTTGCATATTGAGGCTGAAATTGTTGCCGAAGGAAGAATTGATAAGGTGATTGTTGAAATCCATCACGAAGGCGAACATGATAACAAAAGCGCACTGGTGAACTTACACGATAATGAATGGGAGGTGGATACCACCTACACCAGGTTTTCGGGATTGAAGAATGTAGATAATTTTCATGAGCATATAGAAATTCCTGTTTTTGCAGAAATTGGCGATTATCATTTCCATTTTATTGTATCCGATATGGAAGGCAATCAAACAACTGTGGAAGAAGAACTTGAAATTCAGCAACCTGACGATAATGTAGCACCTGAAGTTAATGTAACTGCGGCGCCATCGGACGACCAGGTGTTTAATAACGCGGAAACCATTAGCATTTCGGGAAGTGTAAGCGACGATAAAGCACTGGGCGGCATGTACATTGGATTGGTGCGTGCCGACCAAAATCTAACCGATGCAGAGGTAAATGCCAGCAATACCATTACTATTTTGCACACCCATGATTTTGATAGCCCAACTTCTCACGATTTTTCCGCAAGTATAAATGTTGGCGCAACACATGACAACAATATCGCGCCCAAAGATATAACCGGTGAAATTGCATGGCAGTCGGCCAATTATTACATTTTGGTAAAATGCAAGGATGCTTTTGGCGGAAACTGGTCTTTTTCAGATCGTTATCCGATTGAAATAAATTATTGATTTTTGTAAATCGTGCGGCTTGCTGTTTGAAGAGCCGGCTGCACAAACCATAAAAACATGAAAAAATTAGAAATCGCATTTATAACAGTTGTTTTTTTTATTGGTTTCATCTCCTGCGAAAAAAACGAAGAAATCGACAAGGAAAAGCCATCAATTGATTTAAGCATTCAGGATGCTTTTCCGGTGAATTGTGATACCATCTATTTTGGAGAAGTTTTTAAACTAAAAGTTTTATTAACCGATAATATTGAGTTAGGTTCGTACAGTATTGACATTCACCATAATTTTGACCACCATTCGCACAGCACAGAAGTTACTGAATGTAGTCTTGCCCCGGTTAAAGATCCGGTGAACCCGTTTACTTTTATTCAGGATTTTACCATTCCTGATGGATTAAAAGAATATGAAACCGACGTTTCAGTTACGATTCCCTCAGAGAATGCAAATGAATTGTATGATGAAGGCGACTACCACTTTTTTATAAGCCTCACCGATAAAGAAGGGTGGTCGGTGCAAAAGGGGTTGAGCATTAAAATGTTGCACCGGTAATTAAAGAATACAACAATGATCAATAATCATTCTGTTGTGTATTCAAAATGTGAAGATAAAAAATACAATTCTATCGTTCCTTTTATCGGTAATTCGTGTTTCGTATCCGGTATTGCCCTTTATCGGGTATTATACTTTTTTGAGGCAACCGTCGGTGTCGCTTTAAGCGACGCCGACGATAAATTGTTGATTTCATAATTAGACAATTTTAGCGTGGAACTACGGGCAGAACAAACTTTATTTCAGGGATATAAGAACAAAAAGAACTAAAAAGTGGAGAGGAATATGCTTAAATACCATAACTACGATATCGTTTTCCAGGAAATCCCTGATTAAGTGACAATGGCAATTAATATCACTAATTGTCCGAACCGGTGCACAGGTTGTCACAGCCCTCATTTGCAACAGGATATTGGCGAAGAACTAAATGAAAATTTGGTTATTTCGTTAATGAATAAATATGCGTCGGCAATAACCTGCATTTGTTTTATGGGGGGCGACAACGACCCGCAACGGGTGGCTGAGCTGGCCAACTTTATGCGGCTTCATTATCCGGCAATAAAAGTGGCCTGGTACTCTGGTTGTGCCAGGTTGCCACAAGGTTTTGACAGCAAAGATTTTCAGTACATCAAACTGGGAGGCTATGTAGAAAGTTTAGGAAACCTTAAAAGCGAAGTAACCAATCAGCATTTATTTG
>JBMCIT010000147.1:0-4289 GCA_048616715.1 Tangfeifania sp.
TAAAATATTTTGACACTCTGTTTGAAATGACTTTGAGTAAAAGTAATTTTGAATGAAAAATATTCTCGCAAAGACGCTAAGGCGCAAAGAAATAAAAAATCCATTTTGCGTCTCTGCGCCTTTGCGAGATTGAATATTCAAATCAAAAATGCCAAAAGGAAAACTACTCATAGTCGATGATAACAAAAGCATTTTAAGTGCACTTGAAATTTTATTGCAGGATGATTTTGCAGAGATCAAAACCATTGCCAGCCCCAATCAGTTGCCGTCGCTGATTGAAACCGGCGATTACGACCTGGTTTTGCTCGACATGAATTTTTCGGCAGGCGTTAATACCGGAAACGAAGGATTGTACTGGCTCGCGCGCATCCGTGAGCTGCGGCCCGACATGGAAGTGGTGCTTTTTACGGCTTACGGAGATGTTGAACTGGCCGTAAAAGCGCTGAAAAAAGGAGCAGCCGATTTTATCCTGAAACCCTGGGACAACGAAAAAATGCGCACGACCCTGCTAAATATTTACAAACTGCAGCAATCGAAAAAAGAGATAAAAAAGCTCAAACAAAAAGAGAGTGCGCTGCGCAGCGAAATAAACCGCGACAAGCATTTTATTATTGCCCAATCGCCACAAATGTTGCAGATTCTTAATCTTGTGCGCAAAGTGGCAAAAACCGATGCCAACGTTTTGATTACAGGCGATAACGGCACCGGCAAAGAATTGATTGCACACGAACTGCACCGCCACTCAAAACGTGCCAGCGAAATTATGGTGAGCGTTGACATGGGCGCCATTAGTGAAACCCTGTTTGAAAGCGAACTTTTCGGGCATAAAAAAGGTTCGTTTACCGACGCGCGCGAAGACCGGACCGGCAAAATTGAAAATGCGAACGGTGGCACGCTTTTTTTGGATGAAATAGGGAACCTGCCTGTTCAGCTTCAACCCAAACTTTTAACGGTTATTCAAAACCGTTCGGTAACGCCAATCGGCAGCAATAAACCGGTGCCGGTAGATATCAGGCTGGTGTGCGCCACCAATCAAAACCTGGATGAAATGCTGGCCGACGGTTCGTTTCGCGAAGATTTGCTCTACCGCATCAATACCATTCATATCGAAATTCCTCCGCTGCGCGAGCGAAAAGAGGATATAATTGCCATTGCCGGGTATTTCCTTAAAATTTACTGCAATAAATACCGGAAAAACTGCACAACCATTTCCAAATCAGGTCTGGAAAAACTACGCAATTATCAATGGCCCGGGAATGTGCGCGAACTTCAGCACACCATCGAAAAAGCAGTGATCCTGTCGGATGAAAAAGAACTGACACCCGACGATTTCTTTTTCAGGCCGGTCACTCAAAATATGGGAGATATTTTTGAAGGCACCATTGAAGAGATGGAACAAAAAATGATATCGAGAACAATTCAAAAATGCGGTTCCAATCTTTCTGCGGCAGCGGAACATTTGGGAATCACGCGGCAAACGCTTTACAACAAAATGAAAAAATACAATCTCTAATATGGTCAGTCAGCATCTCAACAGAAATATTGTTTACCGGGCTTGCCTCCTGGCATTTAATGCTGTTGCCACAGGCTGGCTGCTTTTCGACAGGCAAATTTATGTACCGGCAATTTTTACAGCAGTTGTTTTCATCTTTCAGGTAGTTGAACTCATTAATTATCTGAACCGTACCAACCGAAAAATTGCCTGGTTTTTCGATGCCATCCGGAATGAAGATTCAACTCTGAATTTCCCCGATAAAACAGGAAACAAAGCTCTGAATGAACTCAACTCCAGCCTGAACAAAGTAAATGAGCTGATAAAAAATATCAAATTTGATTTACAGGAACAGGAACAGTATTTCAAAACCATTCTCGAAAATGTTTCTATCGGGATTTTAACCCACAATGAAAAAGGCAATATTTTCCTGGCAAACTCAGCAGCAAAGAATTTGCTGGGACGCGAAAATTTAACACACATCAATCAAATTAACCAGATTGACCACAAACTTTTTACGACCGTAAAAGAGTTGCAACCCGGCGACCGGCGGCTGGTGAGTTTCAAAAACCGAAACGGAATTATCCAGCTATCGTTAAAATCAACAAAATTTATCACCTCACACGAAAACCTGCAGCTAATAACGATCCAGGACATTAAAAACGAAATGGAGACAAAGGAACTCGAATCGTGGATAAAACTGATTCGGGTATTAACACACGAAATAATGAATTCAGTGGCGCCCATCACTTCGCTTTCGCAAACAATTATGAGTTATTACAAAAACCTGGACGGAGAACAGCCTTCCGAAAAAATAATCAGCAACACACTCAAAGGACTGGAAGTGATAAATGAGCGGGGAGCCGGGCTGATTGGTTTTGTGGAAACTTACCGCAAACTCACACGCCTTCCTCAACCGGAGAAAAAATCACTTCGTGTTAATCAACTGCTGGACAACACCATAACGCTGATTAATTTTGAGCCCATCGACAAAAACATCCGGATTGAATGGGAAGTGCTGCCGGATAATCTGGAAATTGCCGCCGACAGAAAACAAATTTCGCAGGTGCTCATCAATCTCCTGAAAAATGCACTCGAAGCACTCAAAAACAAACCGGACGGGAAAATTATGCTGAAAGGAGAAATCAACTCCAACGGACGGGCACAGATTTCGGTAACCGACAACGGACCGGGTATTCCGGATGATTTGATGGACAAAATTTTCGTCCCGTTTTTTACTACCAAAGAATCGGGCTCGGGTATTGGTCTGAGTCTTTCGAGACAGATTATGCTGCTGCACGGTGGTAGTTTGAAAGTGGAATCGACGCCGGGAGAAATGACAACTGTGAGTTTGGTGTTTTGAACAGAAATGATTCAGTACAAAAATCCGAAAAGCCACATGGGAATTTTGTTTTTAAAGCCATCTTCCAAATCATCTGCTACGATGTAGCTATCAGGAACATCTTTAATTTGACGCCGGGTTTTCCCTTTACCTCCTATTTCAAAAGTAATTTTTCCATCGACTAAAAAATCGGCTACATTGCTGAGCTCAACTTTATGGTTATATTTTAATTGGTTCACCATAAATGATTCACGTAAACTTCCCTGATTTATATTATCCGGGTTCAAGCCGAACGCCAGATTGGGATGTAACAGCAGTATTTTTCCCGGTTTTGAAAGTTTGCCGTAAAAACTTCCGGTATTAAAGAGGGAGTGAATGATATCTGCTGTATCGAGCAGGCTCAGATAGGTCAGGAGAGTTGTCCGGTTTAGTTCCAGGGCTTGTGCCAGTCTGGAAATGTTGGGTTGAAAAGGTACACTCGAAGCAATAATGTACAACAGTCGCTTCAGCTTCTGAATGGTTTTTAAATCGGCTCGCAGGATGGCTGAAATTTCGTTTTCCAGGACATAATTAATCGTAGAATTCAATTTTATTCCGTAAGTAATTTCAGACTGCAAAAAATAAGGATAATGGCCAAATCTCATATATTGATTAAGCCAGGCAAGTGGTTGAAAAATTTGAGCCAGTGATGAAACTATTGATTTATGATTATTCAGTATTTCTTCAAGCTTGAATACAGGAAATTCAATGGAAAGTTTGATTTGCAAAAACTCGCGAAATGAAAGTCCGGGAAGTGAATAAACAACAGCCCGCCGGCTAAGATCGGTTTTGTCATCCAGTATTTTCAAAATGGATGAACCCGAAAAAACAACTTTTAACCCAGGCAGTAAATCATAAATATTCTTTAATTCCAATGCCCATTGGGGAAATTTATGTATTTCATCGATGTAAAGTCTTTTTCCTCCTAATTTGTAAAACGTTTCAGCAAGTGAATAAAGACTTTCAACAGGCATGGCCAGGTTGTCGATCGTTACGTAAAGTGTTTCTTCCTGCAACTTTGTATTTTCAGTCAAATGTTGCAACATCAGCGTTGTTTTCCCTGCGCCTCTTGCACCAATTAGCCCAATAAGCCTCTCATTCCATTCAATTTGATCTATAAAATCTCGTCGAAATAAAAAGGAGGTGGCTCTTATTAACTGTTCCTGAAACAGATACAATCTTTCCATGATGTATTGTTTAATCTATTAGACAAAAATAGGCAATTTTTGTTTATCAGAATAAACAATTAAAAGTTATTTTTTAAAACTATTTGGTTGTCAGAATATTTGAAGCCTCAGGTTTTTCTGTAAAAATAACTTTGCTTTTCTTCCTTCACGTCAAAAGTAAAAATCTCCTTCCCGGTATCGTCATAAAAAATCGAAAGCAATCCGATATCGCCGGCGCAAAAGAGGCTGT
>JBMCIT010000148.1:0-4282 GCA_048616715.1 Tangfeifania sp.
GACAAGGAAGCCGGCGGTTATGCGGTGGAACAAACTGAAGAATATAAGAAAAAACAGCAGGAAGCGATTAACAATCATGCAGCCAAAGCAAATGTAATTATCTGCACGGCACAAATTCCCGGTAAAAAAGCGCCATTGCTTATTTCGAAAGAAACGGTAGAGACCATGAAGCCCGGCTCAGTAATCATTGACCTGGCTGCTTCAACCGGAGGCAACTGCGAACTCACGGAAAACGACAAAACCATCGAACACAAAGGTGTGACAATTGTCGGGCAATCAAACTATCCATCGCAAATGCCGGTGGATGCCAGCCGCATGTTTGGCAAAAACGTATTTAATTTCCTGAAACTGATTATTGGTGATGAAGGAGCGTTAAACCTCAATTTTGAAGACGACATTGTAAAAGGAACCTGCATTACAAATGAGGGGGAAATATACAACGAGCGGGTAAAATCTGTAATCGAAAACAACTAAAAAACCAGATATGGAACAAGTATTGACTTTTTTTCTGGAAAACAAAGAATCCATTTTCATCATCGCTTTATCCATTTTCCTGGGTATTGAAGTGATTTCCAACGTACCGGCTGTTTTGCACACCCCGCTTATGTCGGGCGCCAACGCAATCAGCGGTGTAATTATTATCGGGGGTATCATCCTGGTCGGTCATGCCGATTTGTCCCGTTTTTCACTCGACCTGGTGCTGGGAATCCTGGCGCTTATATTTGGGACACTCAACGTAGTGGGCGGTTTTGCCGTTACCGACAGGATGCTTGAAATGTTTAAAAAGAAAAAAAAGTAGGAAGTCATGGATAAAGTTTTAGAAGTAATAAACGGAACACAATTTACAGTTGGCGATACGCTGCTGGAACTCAGTTACCTTATTGCAGCGCTGTTATTTGTTGTAGGATTGAAAAAGCTGTCGCATCCTGAAACCGCCCGCATTGGTAATCTATGGGCTTTCGGCGGAATGGCGCTGGCAATGATAACAACCTTGCTTTTGCATCGCGACAGTGCAGGAGATGGAATTTCATTAACAAACATTTGGATTATACTTGCTGCAATTGCTGTGGGTGCAGCCATCGGCTGGATGGTTGCCCGCAAAGTAAAAATGACTGCCATGCCGCAATTGGTGTCATTGTTTAACGCTACCGGTGGCGGTGCTTCCATGCTGGTTGCTTTGCTTGAGTACCCGGCTGCAGCAGCAGGCGATGTCGGTTCCATTTTGGTAACGGTGCTCGGATTGATTATCGGGGCAGTTGCTTTCAGCGGAAGTTTAATTGCTTTCGGAAAACTCGACGGTCGTGTGGGGGATATCATGAAACCTTTCATGACTTATATTAACCTCATATTATTGATAGCAACCATTGCTTTAGGTGCTTTCATTATAATTTCTCCAAACCCGCCGGCTGAAATGCTGTGGGCCATTTATGCATTAACGGCCATCTCGCTTGTTTACGGTGTTATGTTTGTGATGCCGATTGGCGGCGCCGACATGCCGGTTGTGATTTCACTGCTGAACTCATTTACCGGAATCGCAGCAGCCATGGCCGGTTTTATTTACAACAACCAGGCAATGATTCTGGGTGGTATTTTTGTAGGGGCAGCAGGAATGATTCTCACCCTTCTGATGTGTAAGGCAATGAACCGCTCGCTGATTAATGTAATCATCGGTGCATTTGGTGGAGGCGGTGCGGCTGCCGACCGCGAACAGGGAAATATCAAGGAAATTACCCTGAGTGACGCTGCAGTTCTGATGAGCTATTCACAAAAGATTGTGGTGATTCCCGGTTACGGACTGGCAGTTGCGCAGGCACAGCATATTGCCCATGAACTGGACAACCTGCTCGAAGGAAAAGGTGTGGAAGTAAAATACGCCATCCACCCGGTGGCAGGAAGAATGCCTGGCCACATGAACGTGTTGCTGGCAGAAGCCGACGTTCCGTACGACAAGCTGGTTGAAATGGACGACATCAACCCGGATATGCCCAATGTGGATGTGGCGATTGTAGTGGGCGCCAACGACGTGGTGAATCCTGCAGCCTACAACGACCCGGGAAGCCCTATTTTCGGAATGCCGATTATAAATGCCCACGAAGCTAAAAATATCATCATTATGAAACGTGGAATGGGTAAAGGATATGCCGGAATTGAAAACGAACTGTTTTTCAACGAAAAAACCCGCATGTTGTTTGGCGACGCCAAAAACTCAATCACTAAACTGGTGGCTGAAATAAAAAGTATGTAGAAATGCAAAGCGCAGAGTGCAAAGAGCACAGCGCAAAAGAAAATGCCATTTTTGCCGGTTGGTAAAAGTGGCATTTTTCTTTTGGAAATTTGAAGAAAGAGATGCAACTTTAGAGAATCTAAATTTAAATTTTACTGAAAATGAAAAAAGTATTTTTACTGATGTTTATGGCAGCTCTTTTTACAGGAGCTTCGCAGGCAGCCGTTATCCAGGAAAATGATGCAATAATTGGCGAATGGAAATATGAAAGTCCGCATGCACCTTACGGTTATGAAAAAGGTTCCATCATTCTTTCTGTAAAAGAAGGCAAACTGGCAGGTGAAATTAAGTTTGCCGACGGCTACAAACTGCCCTTAAAGGATGTAAGTTACAAAGAAGGCGTTTTTAAATGCAACCTGACCATCGATTATAACGACATTGCCATTAAAGCAACTTTTGAGGGCGATAAAATGAAAGGCACTGCCGATTCACCCGAAGGTGCACTGCCATTCACTGCAGAAAAAGCAAAAGAATAAACTGATCACAAAAGCTGTCTGAAATTAACAAATAAATTGTCAAGTGATTTTCAGACAGCTTTTTACTATTCACTGATTATTATTTTCCTGCAATCATCCTTCGCCAATCATCTTTTTCGGGTCCACCCATTTGTCGAAATCTTCTTCCGAAACATACCCGAGTTTAGTGGCTGCCTGTTTCAATGTTAGGTTTTCGCGGTAAGCTTTTTTGGCAATTTCAGCGGCTTTATTGTATCCAATGTGCCGGTTTAAGGCGGTTACCAACATCAGTGAATTTTCAAGATAATTCTCAATTACGGGTTTATTCGGTTCAATGCCCACGGCACAATTGTCGTTAAAACTCACGCAGGCATCGGCCAGCAGGCGGGCGCTTTGCAGCACACTTGCTGCCATCACCGGTTTAAAAACATTCAACTCAAAGTGCCCGTTGCTGCCGGCAATTCCTACTGTTACATCGTTGCCCATTACCTGTGCCGCCACCATCGTCAAAGCTTCGGCCTGGGTAGGATTTACTTTTCCGGGCATAATGCTCGAACCCGGTTCATTTTCAGGAATAAAAATTTCACCAATTCCGCAACGTGGTCCGCTGCTCAACATCCGGATATCGTTCCCGATTTTCATCAAACTTACTGCCAGCCGCCGGAAAGCGCTGCTTAATCCTACCATAGCATCGTGGGCTGCCAGCGCTTCAAACTTATTGGGGGCAGTAACAAATGGAAGTCCGGTCAGTTTTTCAATTTTTTCCGCAACCGCTTCCGCATAACCGTTGGGAGTATTTAAGCCGGTCCCGACTGCTGTTCCGCCCAGCGCAATTTCACTCACTTTTTGAAGCGAAGTTTTAAGCATTTCAATACCATTATCCAGTTGTTGAACATAACCGCTGAATTCCTGCCCCAGTGTGAGTGGAGTAGCGTCCATAAAATGGGTACGCCCTGTTTTAACCACATCTTTAAAATCTTCCGATTTCTTTGCCAAAGTGTCCCGCAATTTTTGCACGCCCGGCAAAGTAGCCTCCAAAGTCATTTTGTAGGCAGCAATGTGCATGGCGGTCGGAAAAGTGTCATTACTGCTCTGACTTTTGTTTACATCGTCATTCGGACTTAACTTTTTTTCCTTGTCCGCGAGTTTTCCGCCAAGTAAAACATGACCACGGTTGGCAATCACTTCGTTCATGTTCATGTTGCTTTGTGTGCCGCTGCCGGTTTGCCAGATTACCAGCGGGAACTGTTCATCGTGCTTTCCATCCAGAATTTCATCGCAAACTTTTGCAATTACATCAGCCTTTTCTTTTCCTAAAACTCCGAGTTCGAAGTTGGTTAATGCGGCAGCTTTCTTCAGGTAAGCAAATGCATAAATAATTTCTTTGGGCATGCTGCCCGGGTCGCCAATTTTGAAATTATTACGGCTGCGTTCGGTCTGTGCCCCCCAGTATTTATCAGCCGGAACCTTAACTTCTCCCATTGTATCTTTTTCAATCCTGTAATCCATAGTTACCTTATTTTTAAATTCAAACGAAAACAAA
>JBMCIT010000149.1:0-4271 GCA_048616715.1 Tangfeifania sp.
AAAGATCAGATCGGTCATGTCAATTATTTTTAAGCCGCTAAATTACACTAATAAGGTTAGTATTCATCAGTGTTATTTGTGGCAAAGTTTTATTTCATTTAGATTTCCGAGTCATTTCAAAATTATTTACAGCCACGGATTACACGAATTACCACGAATAAAATTAGTGTTTATCCGTGTCATTCGTGGCAAATTCCTAATCATACAAATTTATTTTTGATATCTCTTCCTGAAAGAGGGTTTCCGGGTCATTATAAAACTCAATAAAATTTTCAGAATCGGGACTGCCCTTGTAAGGTGCAAACGCACCGTGGCCAGTGCCTTTGTACGGATTTCGCCACACCAGAACATACGACAGATTGAACGGACGCAATGTCTTTAGCAGCGTTTCGGTCCACCATGTTGTATTTTCTGCAACCGGTCCGCCGGTTTCACTCACTGTGGCAATTTTGTTTCTTTCTTTGGCGAGTTGTGTCACTTTTTCCGCACAGTTTTCCAGTACTTTTGGGTAATCCGGTCCGCGGTCGTACAAATCAAAACCAAGAATATCGATTATATCGTCTCCCGGATAACGTTCCAGGTAGTCTTCTCTGGTTTTAAAACTATCGGTAGAATAAGTATATAAAATGTGGTGAATATTTTTTTCATTCTGCAGATAATCCACGGTAAACCGCCACAGCGCTTTATAATCTTCCACTGAACTCAGGTTTTTTCCCCACCAGAACCAGCTTCCGGTATGTTCGTGAAACGGACGGAAAAGAACCGGAACAAAAGTTCCGTCTTCGGTTTTCAATCCGAGCAGAAAATCCGCCATTTTATCCAGGTACGTTTTAAAAAGCTCATGTTTTACTCCTCCCGGCAAAATGGAAGTTACCACCTTTTTTGAAGAAGTATCCCAAGATGAACCGCCGGTTAACGGATTTCGCATATGCCAGCTTATGGTGTTGACACCACCGCGGTTGTAAACCTTAATTATCCATTGCTGAATTTTGTCGAAACGCACCGAATCGAGACTGTAGTCATCGCCCAGTTCCAGGTGTCCAAGTTCCCAACCGTAAACAGCCGGGTAGTCGCCCACCACATCTTTTACGTCCGAGCGGCCTTCTTCGTAAAACCAGTTTTGACCATACGCCAGTGCATCCTGATGGCCAAACATCATTCCTGCGTGTTGCAGCTTCATAAGGTTTTGGTAGAGATTTACGGTTTCAGGAGTTGCTTTCGAATTGGAAGGAACAGGTTGTGCCACCGAAAAAAAGCCCGCAAAAATCAGTATTGAAAACAGAATCAAATTTTTCATATTGTCAGTTTTTATCGAAGTTACAATAATGCTTTCAGTTTATCACACGTAATTTATCGGGTCGTAAATGCCTCCGTTGGCCGAAAAATACCGGAGTGAATGCAACTTTTTTGTACTGCCCATATATTCAAATCCTTCCACAATTTCTTTTGTGCCGTTGCCATTCAAATCTTCAAAATAAATCATTGGAGATAATTTGTTGGCATTCGTGCGGGGCATTTGGTTACTCAACCCTGAAATCGAACCACAGTTTTATCGGGTAATTCTGGTCACCGGTATGCCCGCCGTAAACTCCTTTCTGGCTGCCCGGTCCCAGCTTTTCAGCTTGCTTGAATTTAGTGCCGATGGCCGGAATTTCATACAAAAACGAAAGGTCGCCTTCTGGGAACGGCGGGTGAGTTCCGCCTGCTGCATGCTCCGGTTTTAAAGGTGTGAAGAGCTGAAAGAATAAGTTGGGTGTTTCTGAAATTACCGTAAAATCCGATTCGGTAGTTTCCAAAGTGGTCCAGTACAAATTGCCGTGGTAGCCTTTAAATTCGGGATAAACCAAATTGTTGAATGTTTCCCCGGTAACCGTGTTGTTATAGGCTTTCTCCCAAACGCCGAAAGTGCTGCCTTTCAGGCGGTTTTTCCAAACACGGTAAGGGCCCCGGCCCATCCATTTTACACCTTCACATTTTTCTTCGGGGTAATTAAACGAAATGCCGATGAAACTGATATCCGACAACCATTTTCGGAGCGGGCTGGCTTCCAGTTTCAGCAACCCGTTTTTATGCAGTGTCCAGGTCATTTTTTCAGGATAATTGTCGGTTGTAATTTCAAAAACAAAATTGCCTTCGCTGTCTTTTCTCCAGGTGGTTTCTGTCACCTCAGTTTCAGTGCCGGCGGCTACCGGCCCGCCGCTAAACGAAACATTTCCGTTGCTGTTTTTTACCGAAAGTAAAGTTCCGTTTGCTTTGTTAAACGAAATTTCGATATTTTCTGCTGTAGCAATAACTTTTTCATCATTTTCATTTACTGTAATTTCAGAATCAACAGGATAATTGGCCAGTTCAACTGCTTTTTTTTCGGGTTGTATTACCGGCCACCTCCAGGTATAGAGCTCATTTCCGTGGTGGTCGGAGGCTGAGAATTCAAAAATATCGGCTGTTTTCAGGGCTTCGCCACATTTGATTTCTATCATTGACGTTTCACCAGGGTTGGCGGAAGGACCAGGAACAACCCCAGATCCGGTTACTGTTTTTTCTGTACTTCCAATTTCTGTTTTATAGGCCTGCCAGTTGAAAGAACAATCTTTCAGGTTGGTGTAAATAAATTTGTTTTCGAGAAAGAGTTTGCCGTTCCATTGCCGGTTTACAACAACCGGTTTCACCTGAACCGGCGACCATATTTCTTTGATGGTATAAAAGCTGCCCTCTTTTTCGCGGTACGGACCGAGTATTCCGTCGGGTGCATGGTTGCCGTCGGTATCGTAAACGGTTCCGGGTTTGTCGGTGCGTAACAGCGCTTCATCGGCCAGTACCCATAAAAAACCACCGGCATGCAGCGGCGAGGTTTCATAATTTCTCCAGTACGCTTCGAGGCCTGCGCCGTGACCGCCATCGTACAACCCGTGCAGCAGTTCGGTGGGCATAAACGGGTCGTTTCCATACGTGTAGCGGGCAATTCCGTAATCAAATTCGATGTAATGCCTTGTGTCAGCGCCATTGCGCAGCAGCCACGGGTAAAGCACCGGGCGCTGCTGAATATCGTATTCATGAAAATTCTTTTCGTTAAAAAAGTCCCAGCCTCCTTCGTTGCCGTGGTTCCAGATGACCACACTGGGGTGGTTTTCATCTTTCAGTACGGTTTCTTTTACGAGTTTGGGGCCCACAATGGTGTCGTAGCTATCCTGCCAGCCGGTTACTTCGTTCATCACAAACAATCCCAGCGAATCGCTCAATTCCAGGAAACGTTTGTCGGGAACATAATGCGAGCAACGCACGGCATTCATGTTCATTTCTTTTATCAGCCGGATGTCGGTGAGGATGTGTTCCTCACTTAACGCCCGACCGGTTTCGGGCCAGAACGAATGGCGGTTTACCCCTTTAAAGACTACTTTTTTACCGTTAATGTAAAACCCATCGTGTTCGCGTAGTTCAACTGTGCGGAAACCAACGCGTTCGGTAATTTCATGCAACAGTTCATCCCCTTTTTTCAGGCTGATTTTCATGTCATACAAGTGGGGCCACTCGGGATTCCAGGCGTTAATATTTTCAAATTTCCCGGAAATCATTTTTTCAGTGGTTCCTTTTGGAATTTCGTCCTGAACCAACCCGGATATTTTGTTTCCTTTCAAATCGAACAATTCAACCGAAACAGAATAGTCCGATTTGGATTCATTCAGTACAATCAAACTGTTGAATGACCCATCGGCTTTGGCATCAATAGCTGTCCGGCTCATGTGGATTTCAGGTAAAATTTCCAAAAAAACCGGACGAAAAATGCCGCCGAAGATCCAAAAATCGGCCTGGCGCTCGGCCTGGTTTACCGACTCGTTTGAAGAATGTTTGGCCACATCCACTTCCAACAGGTTGGTATGGCCGTATTTCAGTAGTTTGCTGATGTCGTATTTAAACCTGTAAAACGCCCCCTGATGTATTTCGCCAGCCAGTTTGTCATTGATTTTAACTTCGGTATCGGTCATCGAACCATCGAAAACAATGTTCACAGTTTTGCCTTTCCATTCACGTGGAACTTCGAATTCATGCTTGTACAAACCATGTTCTTTTCCCAGCTTAATATCTTCGTTGCGCCAGTCGTGGCCGTAGTTGTATGTGCCAAAACCTTCCAGTTCCCAGTTCGATGGCACCGGAATGGTACTCCATTCGCCGCTGTTTCGGCCATCGGTGCAGTAAAATTCCCAGTCAACGGTGTTTTCTGCATCGGTACCTGAGAGGTAAACGATTTGGGTTTGCTGGGAAGAAGCAAAAAT
>JBMCIT010000150.1:0-4244 GCA_048616715.1 Tangfeifania sp.
TTACTCCCAATTCATAAGCTTTTGCAACCAGTTCATTGGCAAAATCCTGCGGGTTATCGTTCAGCATAATTCCGCCAAATCCTATCACCGACAGCTTTTCGCCGGTTTTTCCCAATACTCTTTTGGGGATCTGGTAAGCGGGCGAAAAATTATTTCCAAAACTTCTTATGGCAGGAATTGTCAGGGCAAGGCTTCCAAGAGTACTGTTACGGATAAATTTTCTTCGTTTCATTTTATTTGACTAAGTTGATTTCGACGAATTTACAAAAAATATGAAAAGGGCGTTCGGGAAACGAATGCCCTTTTTCATTCTGCCAGGTGTGATTCATCCCTCATACTTAAATGACACTTTAAGTTTTGTACGATACGTTTTTACTTTTCCGTCTTCCAAATGCATGTCCATTTGACAAACTTCAGCAATTCTTAAGTCGCGAAGATGTTCCGAAGCGCGGTTAATGGCATTTTCTGCGGCTTTTTCCCATGATTCGGTGCTGCTACCCACCAACTCGATAATTTTATAAACACTGTCAGGCATAATTTTGAAATTTTTAAAGTTATGAAAAAATGATTTCTTGTGATTCTGTTTACGACAGATTGATGGTTTTGTTCAATTGATATTTTTTCACCAACTTAAATTCTTAAATTCGCAGACAACAAAAGATAAAATATGGATTTTCAGGAATTGATCCACCAGCGACAAAGTGTGCGAAAATACCAGGATAAGCCGGTAGAAAAAGAAAAAATTGAAAAACTGACAGAATCGGTTCACCTGGCACCGTCGGCCTGTAATTCGCAACCCTGGAAACTGGTTATTGTGGATGAACCGGAATTGAAAAACAAAGTGGCAAAAGCTACTTTTAACAAAGCTGTTTCGTTTAACAAATTTGCTGTTGAAGCTCCGGTAATTGCGGTTCTGGTAATTGAAAAAGCCAAACCGATTGCCCAAATTGGAGGACTGATTAAAAACCAGGATTACCCGGAATACGACATTGGCATTGCTGCTGCGCATTTTTGTTTGCAAGCCGCTGAACTTGGACTGGGGACCTGTATGATGGGTTGGTTTAATGAGAAAAAAATTCAGGAACTTTTAAATATCCCGAAAAAACGAAAGATCGGGCTGGTCATTACGCTGGGATATCCGCCGGAGGATTACAAGCTGCGCAAAAAAATCCGGAAACCGACGGAAGATATTTGCAGATTCAATTCATATTAAAACCTCAGATTTTTCAAATACTCTGCACTCGATTTCAAACAGCCAATCCCATCCGGTTCATTGTCGCGTTCAACAATGTAATGTTCGATGTCTTGTTTTTTAGCTTCTTTGAAAATGGGTGCAAAGTCAATAATTCCGCGGCCGGGGCAAATAAAATCACCGTCGGGAGCCATGTCTTTTACATGGAGGATTGGAATTCTTCCGTCGTATTTTTTCAGCACTCCAAGCGGATCAGCGTCGCCTTTTTTTACCCAGTAAATGTCCAATTCACAATTTACAATTTCCGGATCGGTATTCTCCATCAGGTAATCAAATGGCAAACCTTTTTCCATTTCAATAAATTCATTGTCGTGGTTGTGCCACAAGAATTTAAGCCCGTGTTTTTTTGCCAGTGCCCCGACCTCATTTAATCGTTCAGCCGATATTTTGCAATCTTCGAGTTTAAACGGAGCTCCCCCGTACCAGGGCCAGTATTCGATTACAAATTCCTGTTCGAGTTCGTTTATCTGATCAAAACTCTCTTTAAGTTCTTCATTTGTTGCGCCAAAATCAACACTCCCGGCAATTGGTTTTAGCCCGATTTCTTTGCAATAATTTAAAAATTCCTGCGGCGAACTGGCATGGCCGCTGCCACCTTCCACTTCAGAAAAACCAAATTCAACAGCTTGTTTCAAGGTTGCTTTCCAGTCGGCTTCCATGGCATCTTTTGCAATACCGGTTATGAAACCAAATTTTTTGAGTTTGGCACTACCCTCTGCTGCCAGCAGGTTCAACGGATTCACTGCCATTGCTCCTGCTCCGGCAAGGCTGGTTTTTATAAAATTCCTTCTGTTGTTCATCTTTTTAATTAAATAGGTTAAACTTCGGGTAATTTCCAGGGTTTACGGTATTCCGGAGTTATCAGATCATTGGCTTTTTCACAATTTGTGAAACGATTGTTTTTATCGTCCCATTCCAAAATGGTTTGTCCGACACGGGCAGCGATATTCGGAATATGCGCATGCAAGGCAGCGGCTCGTCCTACCTCGGGCGGACAAGTTGGCGTTTCGCGGGTTTTAATACATTCCAGGAAATTATCGACATGCTGCCTGTGCGACTCATGGCCTTTTGTATAGGAAATTTCATCCACCACCGGCGCATCCTTTTCACCATCCCATTCCGGATATAAATGATATTTGTGACGGTCGGCCACAATAGTAGCTTTTTCGCCCACAAATTGCACTCCGTAAGGTGAATCAAACGGCCCCTGTTGCACACCTGCAGTCATATCCCAGTTAATCACAAAATCTTTTTTCGGGAAAATCACATTCATCGTATCGAACGAATCGCGTTGCCGCACTTTTTTCGACAGGTTTTCAGCATAGGTAATAACCGTTTGCGGACCATCTGTCAAATCTTTTGCCCACAAGCCCATATCGAGCAGGTGAACACCCCAGTCCGACATCAGTCCGCCGCCGTAATCCCAAAAATGACGCCAGCTCCCGTGAAACCGGTTTTGGTTAAACGGATGGTCGGGCGCCGGCCCCAGCCAGAAATCGTAATCCACACCTTTCGGAACTTCAGAATTGGCAACCGGAAAATTTCCCAGTCCGTAATTAAAATTGGCCCAGATATTTACTTTGCGGAGCGTTCCGATTTCACCTGATTTAATCAGTCCCATCACATCTTTAAAAACCTGATTGTTACGTTGCTGCTGGCCTACCTGCACCACCCGGTTGTAGCGATTGGCGGCTTTCACCATAATGTTGCATTCACCAATTGTGTTGGCCATGGGTTTTTCAACGTACACATCTTTTCCGGCCTGGCACGCCTCCACCATAATCAGGCAATGCCAGTGGTCGGGCGTACCTATAATCACCGAATCGATGTCGTTACGTTCCAGCACTTTCCGGTAATCTTTGTACAATTCCGGCGTTTGGTTATAATCTTTTTTTACTGTTTCCGACCGCTCTTTCAGGATGTTTTCGTCCACGTCGCACAGGGCCACACAGTTTACCATTCCGGTATCGAGGTGGTGTTTTAAAATTCCGAAACCCATGTTACGACAGCCGATTAAGGCGGTATTTACTTTATCGCCGGGGGCAATGCCAGCCGACCACACTTTTTCAGGAATAACTGATGCAGTACCCATTGCAGATGCAGCAATGGCTGATTTTTTCAGGAAATTTCTTCTTGACGGGTTCATAAGTTTTAGTTTGAATTTATTTTTATTACTGAAAATTATTCTATTTGGTATACCCATACCCCCGATTCAGGATGTTTCTCCAGAAATTTATCCTGCGCCCTGAATGCTTGTTGTTCGCTTTCATACTCCCCTAATCCTACAATGTAAAAATTGCCGTGTTTACCTAAATGAAAAGGATTAAGTCTTTCATCTTCAAGTTCAGTGAAAAATTTATCTGCATTTTTTTTCTTTTTAAAACTTCCGGCCACAAGATAATATTTCGAGGGATCGGATTCCACGTATTTTGCTGAATCAATTGATTCTTCATCTTCACTAAAAATTGCTGTGTCCTGTTGTACAGCTTTTGCCGAATCTTTGGCAACAGCCAATTTAACGGTATCAGAACGGATTGAATCAGTGATTGCCGGAACAGATCCTGCTTCATCAGGTGCATTGTCGGTAATGGCAGGCCTTTTATTTACTTCGGCAACACGCAGTTTTTCCTCATTGTTTTTCCGAATCATAAATATTCCGGCAACAATCAGAGGAAGCAAAATCAGCAGGAACCACAGCCACCCTCGTTTCTTTTTTTCTTCCGCTGTAGGTTCAGGTTCTTTTACTCCCCGGGAAGGAGGATCTTTTTCAACCGATTCTTTTTCCGGCGGAAACCCTTCAATGGCAGCTACTACCCCTGGTTCATTTTCATCCCCTTTAGCATCCGGAACCTCAACTGTACCCTCATGATTTTCCTTCAGGGATGGGACAGCCCCGAGTCCATAGGCATCAAGCAGCAGGTTTTCCCCTTTAAAAGGATTAAACTGAATGTTGTGATTGTCGTCGTATTGCAGTTCACCAATCTTTTCGAGA
>JBMCIT010000151.1:0-4228 GCA_048616715.1 Tangfeifania sp.
GTGGCCAGATCGTAGGCTGCATCCAGCCATTTGTCGGCCATGGAAATCTCATCTTTCAGTTCGTAGGCCAGCGCCAGGTTGTAGCGGGCGTTAATGGCAAGTTTGCCGTTACTGTCGCCGGCATATTTTTTCCAGAGGCCGATGGCCCTGTCCCATTCTCCTTCTTCAAAATAGTATGCTGCATCCGAAAAATCGGGGAGGGGCGGAACCGAGTACATGCGGTTTACCGTTTCCCAGGAAGCGCGGAAACGTTTGGCATAATTTTCACCGCTCATTGCTGCTGCAATTTCCAGGGCTTTCAGTCGTGGCGGCGGCTGGTAACCTTTTTGGTAATTCCCCTGGTTATCGTAGCCGTTCCAGAACAGGGTGTCGATAAACGTTTTTCGTTCCATCAGTTTTTCATGTGCGGCATCGTAAATTCCCCATACCGAAACGGTAATCACTTCATTTGTTTTCGGGTTTTCAGCATCACCCGGAAAAGAGGAAAAGAAGCTGGAATAGGTTTCGAGGGCTATCAGCACATCGGAACCGGATGAAGCGGCGAGTTTCTGAATCAGTCCGGCAGGCAACTCGGGCAAATTTTCTGCCGTGTGCCGGTCGAATGAGTTGTAGGGGAAAATACGAACTTCGCTGAAAGTGTTGCTGGTTTTAAATTCTTGTGCCAGTTCATTCAGGCAGGTAAAAACCAAAGCGCTGTCGAGGTCTGCAGGATCGTTTTTCGCTTTTACCAGCCGGTAGTCGGTTTTGAAATAGTGCTGCATGGTATCGGCAGGATATTTGAAATTCCTGTAAAAAAGTGCCACATTTTCAGCCGAGGGGGGCACCGCTACTTCGCCGGGTTTATATATTTCGATGGGGTATTCGTTATAAACTGTGCAGGCCGACAAACCGGCCAGTAAAAAAATAAATGGCAGCAACAGGCGGTTCATATTTATTGGTTTTTCAGTTCTTTTTTTCTTCGTTCCAAAGTCTGCAGGTAGTCATAAGTCGCCTGCCGGTACATTGTATCGTACGATTTCAATGCCCATGAAATAGCTTCGTCTACATTACCGAGCATTTCGTAACCGACGGCAATATTGAACAGTGCTTTGCTTTTCAGCGATTTGGAGTTGCTGTTTTCAGCGGTTTCTTTCCAAAGGGCAATGGCATCCTGCCAGTTTCCGTTGTTAACCAATTGGCTGGCCTTCTTAAGGTTATCATTGCCGTTGTTAAAATAAACCCGCTGTTCGGTCCGCCAGATTACTGCAACTTTTTCCGACAGTTCGAGTGCAATGGCAATTCCTGCTTCGGTAAGCGCTTGTTTTACAGGAGTAAATCTGCTGAAAAGATTCCGGGCCGAGGCATCTGCATCTTCCCAGATAAGGGTGTCGCGCATTGTTTCACGTATGGTAATTTTTTCATCCACCGGATCGTACACACGAAAAAGTGCTTCGTAAATCACCTGCATCTGCGCCTGTGCCGCCGAGTAAAAACCATCGTTAAACGCATCGAAATATGTTTCGTTGCCATAATCGGTAATCACCCTTGTTTTCAGGTGGTCGAGCGACAAAACGGCATCGGTTTCATACGTTTCGGCAAGGTTTTTTACCGTGTCCCACGGCATTGTTAATCCTGAAAATGAATTGTTAAACGGTTTCAGGAACCTGTTTTCAGGAATTACATAGTCATATCTTCCCGATTCAAAAAGCAGTTCGCCAACTACTTTCAACGTGGTGTCGGCCATTTGGCGGTCGTAAATTACGGTATCGTAATTAAATCGCTGTTCATAAAAAATAGTTTGAAGCGAATCTGCTTCCAAATCGGTAAATTTTTCATCCACTGCCTGGGTAACAATTGTAAGGCTTTGAATATCTGTGGGCAGGCTTTTTTCAGCCGGAATGGGTATCTCTATCAATAATGATTTGGTGGGAACACATGAAAAAGCAAGCAATGCAAACAATAGAACTGCTAAATAGTTTCCTGCTTTCCTGAATATATTTGTCATCTCCGAATATCTCTGTTTAATAAATGCCCCAGTATTTTCTCAAAAACCATTCCAGACTTAGCAATAACAGGAAAACAAAAAACAGCCACCGCAGGTTTAGCAGTTCATTTATCATTTCCTGGAAATAGGATTGTGGTTTTAACTGA
Source organism: Tangfeifania sp. (assembly GCA_048616715.1). Taxonomy (GTDB): domain Bacteria; phylum Bacteroidota; class Bacteroidia; order Bacteroidales; family Prolixibacteraceae; genus Tangfeifania. The sequence goes on from JBMCIT010000151.1 coordinate 2,131, forward strand.
TTGCTGTTTTGTATTTCCTCTATCAGTTTTTCTGTTTCTCCCGGCAGGTAAAAACTTCCACCGCTTTGGCCGGCCAGTTGGTAAAGCATCCGGTGGTTGGCCCGGGTTACAATATTTTCGAGGTTAACAGCAGTTACTGTAAAGTTTCCTGTTTCGGTAAATGTTTCATTCCCGATGGAAACCTCCGAAGTAAAACTGTAATTGCCTACCGGCAGTTTTCCCGCATTCAGTGTATACGAATCTCCCTGAACATCGAAAGTAAAGCGGAACTCATCTCCCTGTTCGTTTACAATTTCAATATTGACTTCTTCTGAGGTAATGCGTTCGAAGGCATCGTTGTATACTTCTGCTTTTAAAATTACATCGTCTATTTCAGCATAAACCGGCTGAAAATCAATCATGAAATTGTCTTCATTTTCACGAAGTGCCAGGTACTGGACCAACTGGCTTATAAGCTCATTAAACTGTTCGTGGTTCTGATTTATATAGTAGTTGTTGAGCCGCCATTTCCAGATGCCTTCACCAAAAATAAATCCTGTTTTCCGGCCATTAAAAACTCCGGTGGCAATCAAGGGTTTCGATGTTTCAATGTTCTTGATTTTCTGATAAAGCAGCGTTGTAAATTGTGGTTCGAGGTTATAATTGGCAAAAGGCGACAGCAACGGCGGAAATTTCGGAATGATTTCCCCGAAACTTTCACTTAAAGTGAATGTGCGGTAAGCCGGATTTATAATTGCCTGCGTTTCTTCGGCTGAACCTGCCAGTGGTTCAATTTCAACCCCTACAGGCAATGTGTTGAGCTGTGGAATAAATGTTTGGTTACCAACGATAAACAGCAGCGGGACACGGCGGTGCCGGGATTCTTCAATCAGGCTGGCCATCGATTTTCCTGATGTTGGAAGCTGGTTTAAAATAACCAGGTTAAAATCGGTAAGGTTTGACGGATAAGGTTCTTCGTAAAAAACGGAGACTTCATACGATTTTTGCTCCTCCAGCGTATTTTTTACCGCACCGTTATCGGGGTGCGGGCCGTCTGAAAGTATCAGTACTTTTTGTTTGTTTTCAAGCACATTCACCACAAACTCACTGCGGTTATTGCTGGTGTTTCTCTCGTTTTCGGCAACTTCAATGCGGGCTGTAAAATGTTTTAACCCCGGTTCACCTGCATCGAGAATGAACTGGTGCGAATAAAAAAAGTCGTTGTTGGCTGGTGTTACAATTGTTTCCGTCAGTTTTGTGTCGTCCTGATAAACCGACAAATTAAGCGGCCGGCCGGTAAGTTTTGAAAAACGCACATCCACTTCCACCGGGAATTTATTCCCCGAAAAGGAAGTGCGGTTTACACGCACATCCTGGATGCGGGCATCGGCAATTACAGTGGTGTCGCCCAATCCGATGGTATAAACCGGGGATGTGAGTTGTCCGGTCATGTTCACCGGGTTTCTCCCCTGGTTGTAAATGCCGTCGCCGGCAATGATTATCGCCCCGATATTGTCGTTAAAATGGTTATTGCCGATGGTTGAAATAAGTGCACTGTAATCTGATTTTTTATCCTGAAAATTTAAAACTCCCTCAGTGCCGGCTTCCTGTCCGAAGGTGTAATTTATCAGTGTGTATTCTCCGCCCAGCTCACTGTTGACTGCTTGCCTGATTTCTTCAACAGTTGCTGCCATGCCGGCTGAATCTCCGGCAGCCACTACCGAACCTGAGTTGTCCCAGGCAGCAATAACAACCGGGTTTTGAACAATTCTTTTCAGGTTTTTCAGAAATGGGTTAAGCAGAAGAAATGCAATCAGAAAAAAGGAGAGAAAACGAAGGCCCATTAAGATACGGACCTGGTTTTTCGTAAGTTCCCTGTTGTCTTTATTTTTGAAATAGAGCAATAAAACAATGCCTGCCGCAGCAATTATTGCGGCAATCAGCAATGCGAACCAATAATTTGTATCAAATGAAATCAATGTTTTTCCCTTCTTTTTTTTAGCGGACGTAAATATACAGAACTCCTTTTTAAAATGCTGTTTTATATGTATTATTACAAGAATTTTAAAAATCCAATAAATTTCTTTTTGTTTGCAGTTTCAAAAAAACAAAAAGTAAG
>JBMCIT010000152.1:0-4193 GCA_048616715.1 Tangfeifania sp.
GCCTGCTCGATATGGGCTATACCGATGTGCAGCGAAAAGTTTACCTGCGCGAACTGATTGCCCGGTTCGGACACCACCCGGCAGTAACCTGGAACATGGGCGAAGAAAACGGCCCGGCCGACTGGACACCCATCGGACAAACGCACGCGCAAAAAGAAGCGATGGCCAACTATCTGAAAGCAACTAATCCATACCCGAATATTGTAGTGGTGCATACCCATGCCGACGATCACCACCAGGATGAATACCTGACTCCCTTTCTGGGGTTTGAAAATTTTGACGGCCCTTCCATGCAAATCGGTAATCCGTATAGAGTCCATCAACGGATGAAAAAGTGGGTGGAAGAATCGGAAGCAGCCGGAAAACGCTGGCTGGTAAATCTCGATGAAATTGGCCCGCACTGGAAAGGCGTTCTGCCCGATTCATTCGATGCCGAACATGACACTGTCCGTCACCATTGTCTTTGGGGAGCACTTATGGCAGGAGGTACCGGAGTGGAATGGTATTTTGGATACCGGTATCCGCACAATGATTTAGGACTGGAAGACTTCCGCAGCCGCCATAACTGGTGGAAACAATCTGCAATCGCCACCAACTTCTTTAAAAAACTGCCGGTTGAAACCATGCAAAGTACCAATGAATTGATTAACGTGGAAAACGGATACTGTTTTTCGAATCCCGGGGAAATTTATGTTGTTTATCTCTTTTCTTCAGCAGCGAATTGCAGCCTGAAAATCGATTCAAATGAATCATTTTCAGTCAAATGGTTTGATCCCCGTGAAGGTGGAACCCTGCAGGATGGAAGCGTAACAGAAGTGACAGGGCCGGGCAGTGTCGATTTAGGAAATCCTCCCCGCGATTCTGAAAAAGATTGGGTTGTTGTCGTCAGGTAAATAATTTTTTTGAAAAAATAGCTATCCATAAGAGATGAAAAAAATAATTTTCCTTTTTAGTTTGATTTCACTGTTTTCCTGCAGTCAGAAAAATTCACCAGAAATACCGGAGGACGGACGATTTACAAAATTCGACCAGTTAAAAACAGCATTTGAAAATCCTCCTCCTGAATACCGCACTGCTCCGTTTTGGGTTTGGAACAACGATGTGTCAAAAGAAGATATCGATCGGTCGCTCGAGTCGTTTAAAGAACAGGGAATTGGAGGTGTATTTCTGCATCCGCGCTACGGACTGATTACTGAATATCTTTCTGATGAATGGTGGGAACTGGTGGATTATTCGCTTCAAAAAGCGGAAGAACTGGATATGAAACTCTGGATATACGATGAAAATTCGTTTCCAAGCGGATTTGCCGGAGGGCATGTGGCTGCTCAAATGCCCGAGGCAAACAGCGAGGGAGTAGCTCTGCAACCACATTTTATGGAGGTGCTCGATATTCCTGAAAATCTGGAGCGGGTAAAACATGTTTTCAAAAAAGAAGGTGATTCGTGGATAGAAATTTCTGCAGAAAATGAAATTGGAAATGAAGGTGAATATTGCGTACTCGATTTAAATGACTACGAACGGTCGAAATGGTTTGGTGGTTATTCTTATGTTGATTTGCTGAAACCCGGAGTGACTGAAAAGTTTATAGAAATAACCATGCCCGGTTATGAAAAAACACTGGGAGAAGAATTCGGTAAGCGGGTGCCGGGTGTTTTCACCGACGAGCCGAACATTAATACACGCAGAGCTGGCCCTATTCGCTACACCCCCGATTTGTATGAACAATTTGAAAAAGATTGGGGATACCGGCTGGAGCCACATTTAATGTCACTGATTAAAGAAACCGGTGACTGGAAAAATGTGCGTCACAATTACCAGTCAACACTTTTGCAGCTTTTTATTGATCGCTGGTCGAAACCCTGGTATGAGTATACTGAAGCAAATAACCTTTCATGGACCGGCCATTACTGGGAACATGGCTGGCCAAATCCAAAACATGGCGGCGATAATATGGCGATGTATGCCTGGCATCAGGTGCCTGGGATCGATATGCTTTTTAATTCGGAAGAGGCCCGCCCCGATCAGTTTGGAAATATCCGGAATGTGAAGGAACTTTCATCGGTGGTTAACCAGTTTCAGCGCCATCGTGCACTCAGCGAAACCTACGGAGCTGCCGGCTGGGAGTTGACTTTTGAGGATATGAAACGGCTTGGTGACTGGGAATTCGTATTAGGTGTTAACCTGATGAACCAGCACCTTTCCTATATGTCGCTGGCAGGCGACAGAAAACATGATTTTCCGCAGTCGTTTGGACCGCATGCCCCCTATTGGGGAGTTTATAAATACCAGGCCGATTATTTTGCACGGCTTTCCACAGCGTTATCTTCAGGTATTCAGGACAATGATATTCTGGTGATTGAACCAACAACAACAGCCTGGATGTATTTTAATCCTACCCAAAGTGATAACAGGAAAATAAACCATGTGAAAAATGAATTCGAAAACTTTTTGGAGCAACTGGAAAAATACCAGGTGGAATATGATTTAGGTTCCGAAAATATAATTAAAGACCATGGCAGAGTTGAAGAGCAGCAGTTTATTGTGAATAAAGCTGATTATGATTTGGTTATTCTTCCGCCCGGATTGGAAAATCTGGATTCAAAAACTTATGAGCTGATTCAGCGGTTTATAGAAAAAGGGGGAGAAATCTGGCAGGTGGATTCTCATCCTGAATTTTTAAATGGCGAACCAAAAGATTTTTCAGCGCTTCAGCAAAGTGAAAACTGGAAGATTTTTGAAAAAGTTAATGCTGATGTTATTTCTCAACTGGCTGAAAACGAATCTATTCATTTTTTGAATGCCGATTCTGCAGGCGGAAATATTTTCCATCAGCGCCGGATTCTCAGCGATGGGCAATTGTTGTTTTTTACCAATTTCAATAAGTATGAAACCGGATTGATTGAAGTAGAAATGGAAGGTAGATCGGTTCTTGAAATGCATCCTGAAAACGGAAAAACTGAACCTTACGTTTTTGAACGAAATAACGGTGATGTCAGCTTTTCAGTGCATCTGCCACCTTCCGGAAGCAGTCTGCTGTTTGTTTCAGGAAAAAGAGTAAAAAGCAAAAAAGATAAGATTCCGGTTTATGAATATATTCCGGCAGCCAAAGAGTCAAAAATTACACGTGTCAATCCAAATATTCTGACGCTCGATTATGTTGAACTCACTTTAGATGAATTTGAAAAGGAGCCCATGTATTTTTATACTGCGGCAAACGAAATCTGGAAAGCTCATGGTTTTCCCGATAATCCCTGGGTTTCTTCCAGCCAGTTTAAAACTGAATTGATCGATATGGAGCCATTCCCTGAAGAAACCGGATTTACAGTGCATTATCCGTTTTATGTTGACGATGATTTTCAATCTGAAAAAGTTCAGCTTGTTGTGGAGCGTCCCTGGCTTTACACTGTGAAAATAAACGATCGCGTTATTTCTCCAATCGAAGGTGAAACGTGGCTTGATTTTGATTTTCATGTTTTTAACGTAGGTGATTTCCTAAAATCGGGGCGAAACGTTGTTGAACTGACAGCTTCTCCGTTTTCAATTTATGCTGAACTGGAGCCTGTTTATCTGCTTGGTGATTTTGCCGTGATGCCGGATAAAAAAGGGTGGCTACTCGAAAATGAAATCCCGCTTGATTTTGGATCATGGAAAAAGCAAGGGCTGCCGTTTTACGGACAGGTTGTAGCCTATAGCCGCAACATCCCGGTTAAGGTTGAAAATGAATATATCGTTAAATTGAATTCATGGGAAGGAACGGTTGCAGAAGTGCTGGTAAATGGTGAGCACAAAGGAATTATCCAGGCACCGCCTTACGAACTGAAAGTCATTCTTCCGTATGGCAAAAATGAAGTGACGGTTAAAGTGGCAGGAAGCCTCAAAAATACATTCGGGCCGCATCACAATGTATCCACGCAGGGAATTGTTACACCATGGAGTTTTAAATTTGCACCTGAAGTTCAGCCTTTCGGCAGGGAATATGATTTGATCAACTACGGATTAATGCAGGATTTTGAAATTCATAAATTACGCTAATAATAATTATTTAAATCGAAGTGGCCGGGGGGCTTCCGGTTCAAAATTGTAAAAATCCCGTTTCAGTTGTTCTTCTAAAATAAAACCCGAAAAATTCATGTCAGACGGTGAAAACGGATAAAAAGCAAGACGGAGGTGAAGGGTTTTAAATACCAGGTACT
>JBMCIT010000153.1:0-4190 GCA_048616715.1 Tangfeifania sp.
TTACGGTATTATGCTTTAAGCCTGACATCCGATTCGGAAAAGGCCAACGATCTGTTGCAGGAAACCATGCTGAAAGCGCTCACCTATCGCGACAAGTTTAAAGAGAATACAAATTTTAAGGCATGGATTTACACCATTATGCGAAACACATTTATTAATGATTACCGGAGGAATGTGAAAAGAAAAGACACTTTTGATTATATGAGCAACGATATTCATATTGCACAATCAATCGATAAAGTATATCCCTCTCCTGATTCATTTTATAACTCAAAAGAAATTATGGCAAATATTGAAGCGCTTGAAGACGAATACCGGGTACCGTTTAATATGTTTCTGGAAGGGTATAAATACAAAGAAATAGCGGAAGAACTGGAATTGCCGCTCGGCACAGTAAAAAGCCGGATATTTTTTACCCGTAAGAAACTGGAAAAATCGCTGAAAGATTATGCCGTAAACTAAATTTTGCCGACAAAACATTTACCTTTTACATACGAAAAAAGCACCTGATTTTCAGGTGCTTATTTTTGTACCCTGGTTGGGATTCGAACCCAAGACCTACGGCTTAGAAGGCCGTTGCTCTATCCAACTGAGCTACCAAGGCAGCTTTTTATTTCGCGGGGCAAAGATAGAACTCAATTTACAATTTACCAATACCAACCGGCAAATTCCCAGAAAAACAAACATCAAATCGCAAAGTATGCAATTTGATGTTTAAGTTTTCTTGAATTTATTGTATGGATTAAAGCAAATGTATTCCGTTTGCTTCACATTTCTCAATCATTTCACCGGGCCAGATACTCGACTGGATTTCGCCAATGTGGGCTTTTCGCAGGAAATACATACAAAGCCTCGACTGCCCGATACCACCGCCAATTGAAAGCGGCATTTCGTCGTTCAGCAGCATTTTATGCCACAGCAACTCTTTGCGTTCTTCCAGCCCCCTGATTTTCAATTGCTCCAGCATAGATTCTTTATCGACGCGAATTCCCATCGATGAAATTTCAAAAGCCCGGTCGAGCACATCGTTCCAAAGAATAATGTCTCCGTTCAGTCCCCTGCGCCCGTTCTTTGTGGGTGTATTCCAATCGTCGTAGTCAGGGGCACGGCCGTCGTGAATTTCGCCGTTTGGCATGTAACCGCCAATGCCAATTACAAAAACAGCCCCGTGTTCTTTTGCCACCTTTGTTTCGCGCTCAAAAGGGGTTAAATCAGGATATTTTTCTGCCAGTTCTTCCGAATGAAAAAATGTTATTTCTTCCGGCAGTTCAGGTTTTATTTCCGGAAAATTATCGGAAATATGAAATTCAGTATTTACCAGGACCGAATATATTTTACGCACTATTTTCTTCAGAAAATCAAGGTTGCGCTCTTCTCCTGAAACCACACGCTCCCAGTCCCACTGATCCACATAAAGTGAATGAATGTTGGTCAGTTCTTCATCCGGGCGAATGGCATTCATGTCGGTATACAAACCGTATCCTGCAGGAATTTTCAAATCGGCCAGCGCCAGGCGTTTCCATTTTGCCAGTGACTGTACAATTTCTGCCACCTGGTCATCCATTTCTTTCATCGGAAAGGAAACCGGACGTTCAATGCCATTTAAATCGTCGTTAATTCCTGTTCCGCGTTTTACGAAAAGCGGCGCTGTTACTCTGCGCAACCGCAACTCAGAAGCCAGGTTCAGTTGAAAAAAATCTTTAATAAGCTTAATAGCCTGCTCGGTTTGGGCAACATCCAAAACCGATTTGTAATTTTCCGGGATAAATAGCTTCATTTAATTGTAATGTTTTTGTTCTGTTGTTTGCAAAAATAGAAATCTGCTTTCAATATGAAAGAAAAATACAAAATATTAATTCAAAATATTTAAATTAATTCAAAATAGGTAGATTAATGATATTTCAGATTTGCAAATTTCAGATTTCATTTCAATTTCTATTTTTGTGGTTTGATTTTTTGAATGGCAGAATTCAGAAAAAATATTGTACGACTCTACCTTGTAAAAACCTCGAAGTGGTTTAACCTGGTTATGCCTGTTGTGGTGCTTTTTTACCAGGACAATGGCTTGAGCATGCACGAAATTTTTGTGCTGAAATCGATTTATTCGGTGGCCATTGTTGCAATGGAACTCCCCAGCGGATGGATGGCCGATGTTTGGGGACGCAAAAAAACATTGGTTCTGGGCAGTATTTTGGGAAGCACGGGTATTTTGATGTATAGTTTTTCTTATGGTTTCTGGGCCTTTGCCGCAGCCGAAATAATTCTCGGAATAGGCCACTCCTTTGTTTCGGGCGCTGATTCTGCCCTGCTTTACGACAGTTTAAAATCGGATGGGAAGACTGAAAAATACGTGAAACACGAAGGGCGGATCACCTCGGCGGGTAATTTTGCCGAAGCAATTGCCGGCGTTGCTGCAGGCTTTCTGGCTGCTATTAGTTTGCGCACGCCCTTTTATTTTCAGTTTTTTGTGGCTTCCATTGCCATTCCTGCTTCAATTACCATGATTGAACCGAAATTGAATGCAGCGCATCAGTTTCAGTCCGTAAAAAAAATGATGCATAATATCCGTGATGTGTTTTTAACCGACACCAATCTGCGGGTTTCCATCCTTCTTTCAGCAGTAACCGGAACTGCCACATTAACTTTTGCCTGGCTGGTGCAACCATTTTTTAAGGCCATCGGACTGTCCGTTGAGTTGTTTGGAATTTTATGGACTGCCCTTAACCTCACAGTTGGCGTTTCATCTGCTTTTGCGTTTCGTGTCGAAGGGTTTTTCAGCAGAAAGCATGAAATATTATTCATTGTTTTTTCACTTACAGCCGGCTATTTACTGACAGGGCTTGCAGTTGTGCGCGAAGGTCTGGTGTTTTTGTTTGTTTTTTATGCCGTTCGCGGGCTTGCCACGCCTATTTTTAAAAACCATATCAACCGGTACACACAAAGCGATGTCAGGGCAACTATGCTTTCGGTCCGCAATTTTGTGATACGCATAAGTTTTGCAGTCATCGGGCCTTTGCTGGGATGGATGACCGACAATGTTAGTTTGAATACCGCATTTTTGCTGGCCGGCGGAATTTATTTTATGGCAGCTGTTATGGTTGCATTTCCGTGGTTAAAACAAAAGCAGTGAATTTCAATCAAGGTTTATTTTCAGGCCGTCGTAAGCCATGAAAACATTGCCGGGCAATTCAGCCTGAATTTCTTTATGCTTCCCAAAACCATGGCTAACATGTGTCAGATACGCTTTTTCAGGATTAATTTTTTCAATTATTTCCAAAGCCTGTTCAAGATTAAAATGTGAAAGATGTTTTTCTTTTCGCAGCGTATTAATGATTAAAATACGGGAACCTTCCAGTTTTTTCATCTCTTTTTCAGGAATGAAATTCGTGTCGGTGATGTAGGTAAAATCTTCAACCCGATAACCCAGCACCGGCAGTTTATGGTGAAAGCAGCGAATTGGGGTAAATCTGATATTTTCAATTTCAAAGGGTTCTTTTTCAATGTTGTGAAGTTGCATCATTGGAACTCCAGGGTATTTGTATTCAGCAAAAACGTAGTTAAAAATGCGTTTAATGGCATCCTGAACGCGTTTTTCTGCAAAAATATCGGTCGGATGCTTTTGAATCCAGTTAAAAGAACGAATATCGTCGAGCCCGAAAATATGGTCGGCATGCTCGTGTGTCACCAGGATAGCCCGAAGCGTTTTAACATTTTCGCGCAACATTTGCTGGCGAAAATCGGGGCCGGCATCGATAACAAAATTAAAACCGTTGATTTTCAGCAACAACGATGAGCGAAGCCTTTTGTCATGTGCATCATCGGAGCTGCAAACTTCGCAATCGCAGCCAATTACCGGAACTCCCTGCGAGGTTCCGGTTCCAAGAAGAGTGGCTTCTATCTTCAATTTGTTTGTTCGATGCATGGTGCAAATTTAAAAAATGCCGGGTTGAAACAGCGATAATTCTTATTTTTACGAAAAATTCTGAAATGGCAAAACTTTTCCTTATTCCGAATGTACTCAGCGACGGCGACTGGCAAAATGTTTTGCCGGCAAATGTTCTGCCGGTGCTTACCAATACCCGATTTTTCATTGTTGAAAACGTTCGCACAGCACGCAGGTTCATGAAACAAGTGAATAAAGCAATCGATATCGACCGGCTCACATTCTTTGAACTGAACAAGCACACACA
>JBMCIT010000154.1:0-4180 GCA_048616715.1 Tangfeifania sp.
TGTTGTTCCCCAGTTCAATTTCTTTGGCATTGTTCCCGTAAATAATGCTGTTGCCGAAAAAGGCTTTCTGTAAATCGCCGGTATGTACTTCCTCACCCCCATTGCTAGTTGGGGTAATTAGTACATTCGATAAAACCAGGGATGCAGTACTACGCGCTTTACTGGAATAACCTCCCCAATAATTGGCAATTGTAGTATGGTAAAACTCATAATCGCCACCAACGAGCAAAGCAGTTGCATAAAAGCCACAATTGGCAATTAAATTGTTATAACCCAGTATTTTAGATTTAAAAGCAATCAAACCAGCATAAGACATGTTTTCAATCCTCGAATTGCTTAAATCTAACGTGGCATAACCTTCATTTTCTAAATTTCCCACCTGCAATCCGATGTTTGCATTCTTAACAATGGTATAATTAAAAACATTGTCATGACTTCCTGACCACAAAACAATGCCGTTCCACTGATCGGGGATATTTTTATAGTTGTCTTCCAGCCGATCGGACAAAAACCGGATGGGTTCCTGAAAAGTTCCTTCAGCCTTTACAGTGCCTTTTACATACATACCGGCACCTTTATGAAAGTGAATCCGCGTTCCGGGCTCAATTGTCAGTGTCGACAAACTGTCGACATACGCATAATCGTAAATCAGGTAAGGCTTTTCCGAAGTCCAGGTAGTTGTTTCAATTGTTTCTCCTTTTATCAGTTTAAAATCCTGGCCATAGGCAACAAGTTTTATATTCTGAAGATTTGAATTGGTAGTAAATTCAATGGAATCCTGAACAACCATCGGAAGATTCTGGCCGGTTGGATCGATTGTTACTTCAACAAAAATAAATATACTGTCGCGGGCAGGTACTTCAATTTCGTAGGCTTCGTTGGTTGATTTTCCGTCTATATTCAACCTGAAATTGGAAAAATCACCCCCGGCAACACGAATCCTGGAAATCAGAATGTCTTCATCGTAAGGATTGTAAACCCTCAAATGTTGCGTTGTTGAACCAAAAGTTGTAAAAATAGTATCGAAAGTAATGGTGTCGTTAGAGAACTGAATTTGGGCATCCGGTGAATTCATATAGCTCTCGTCTTCGCATGAAAAAAGCGAAACCAAAACCACCACCACTGTCAATATTTGAAGCAGATATCTAACCAATTCCCGGAATTTTAAATATTAAACGCGTTACCGTTGCACTTATTATCGCAAAGATAAAAAATCAATTCACAAGTTTTAACATTTATTTACAACTTTTGTTTTTTTTCAACATTCTTTTTGGAAATCACCCACAATCCCAGTATCGTGATAAGTCCATTTAATATCAGCAGTTCGAAACCAAACCTGTACCCGTTAAACAATTCTTCAGAATATCTGGAAACAAAGAAACAGATAACAGGGGATGCAATTCCGACCACCGGCACCAACTTATCAATTACTTTCTTTTTCGAATAGATTCCAAATACAAAAAGTCCCAGAATCGGGCCATATGTATAACCGGCAACTGTAAAAACTGCCACAACTATGCTTTGGTCGCTTATGGCGCGGAAACCCAAGATGACAACTATCAAAAGTACAGAAAACATGATATGCGCGCGTTTCTTAATACTTTTCTTTTTCGACTCCTCTTTATACCTGCCGATATTCAAAAAATCAACACTAAAAGAGGTTGTCATTGCGGTTAGCGCAGAATCGGCACTTGAATAAGCAGCCGCTGTAATACCCAGCAAAAAGGCAATACCAACCGGCAAGCTTAAATGGTTGAGCGCAATTAGCGGATAAAGTTCATCGGTTGTTTCAGGAATAGCAATGCCGGTTTGTTCAGCAAAAATGTAGAGCAGGACGCCCAGACAAAGAAACAGGAAAACCGCAGCCAGAAACGAAAGGCTGAACACAATCATATTTTTCTGTGCTTCTTTTTTGTTTTTGCAGGTCAGGTTCTTCTGCATCATATCCTGGTCCATTCCTACCATTACAATGGTAATAAACATACCTGCAAAAAACTGTTTGAAAAAATTATTTCCTGAGCGCCAGTCCCAAAAGAATATTTTGGAAGTGCGGTGCGAGGAAACTCGTTCAACCAATTCTGCCCCGTCAAAATTTAATGTATTTGTGATGGCAATGATGGTAAAAATAACCGCACTGACCAGGAAAAAGGTTTGCAGGGTATCTGTCCATACAATTGTTTTAATTCCCCCTTTAAAAGTATAAACCCAGATAAGCGCAATGGTTACAATTACAGTTATTGTAAACGGAATATTAAAAGCATCGAAAAATGCAATCTGCAACACTCCGGCCACCAGATACAGGCGAAAAGCAGCCCCTATTAATTTTGAAATAAGAAAGAAAAACGAACCGGTTTTATAGGAACTTATTCCAAAACGCTTATCCAGGAAAGTGTAAATAGAAACCAAATTCAGCTTGTAATAAAGCGGCAGTAAAATACCAGCCACCAGCCAGTAACCAACAATATTGCCAAAAACAAACTGCAAATAGGAGAAAGCCGTACTTCCCACTTCGCCCGGCACCGAAATAAAAGTAACGCCCGACAATGTGGCGCCAATCATTCCGAATGCCACCAAAAACCAGGGCGATTTGCGGTTGGCATTAAAAAAAGCCTGTGTGTCGGCATCACGCGAAGTTAACCACGAAATGCCCATTAATACCAGGAAGTAACCTAAAACCAAACTTAATACAAGTAAAGGACTCATAAACTGTGCTATTCAAAATCGGGGTATAACAAATATTTTTTTCTTAGTTGTTTGTATTTCTGAATATCGGATTGCCAGCTTTTCTTAATCTCTTCTTCACTCCAATCATCCCTGATTTTACCGATTAATTCATCGGTTCCGGCCAGTAAATTAAACCATCTTTCCCTGGTCAGAAAATCTTCTTCCTTTTCATACTGATTGTAAAAATCCAGAAAATATTTCAATGTAAAACCAGGAACTTCATCCAGCTTTCGCAAATCGACACCGTAACATTTCTCTCCTTCGTTTTTAGGGTGAACAGCAACGCCGGGAATACTGCGCGGGGTAAATGAAAAATCGCCCAACGAAGGTTTTGTACCACCAATTACCTGGAAAGGAAAATCGGTTCCGCGCCCGATACTCACACTGGTTGCTTCAAAAAAACAGAGTGACGGGTAAAGCTGAACGGCCAGGTCGTTGGGTAAATTCGGAGACGGGCTCACCGGCAACGAATATTCCATTTTATGTGTATAATTTTCAGCACGAACAATTAACAACTCGCACTTCTGTGGCGCGTCGAGCCAGTTTTCGCCGTTTATCATTTGTGCCAGTTCTCCCACCGTACAACCGTGAACAATTGGAATCGGGTGCATACCAACAAACGACTGAAATTCCATGTCGAGCACCGGCCCGTCGATGTAATCGCCGTTCGGATTCGGGCGGTCGAGGACCAAAACCGTTTTGTCGTGTTCCGCGCAGGCTTCCATCACCAGATGCATGGTGGAGATGTAAGTATAAAACCGGCATCCCACATCCTGAATATCAAAAATTACAATGTCAAGTCCATCGAGATGTTCTGCGGTTGGCTTTCGGGTTTCTCCGTAGAGTGAAAAAACGGGAAGTCCGGTTTTACTGTCAACTCCATCCTCTATTTTCTCACCTGCCGACACATCCCCTCTGAAACCATGTTCAGGTGCAAAAATTTTGGTTACCTCTACTCCTTCCGATAAAAGAAAATCAACCAAATGAATATCGCCTTTTATCGAAGTATGGTTAACAACAACTCCCACATTTTTATCTTTCAAAAGCGGCAGGTATTTTTCGGGCTGCTCGGCGCCGGTTAGTATTTTACCGGAATTTTGAGCATTGCAGGAACAGGCCAGTAAAAACACCACCAGGGGTGCAAGAAATTTTTTCATCTTTAACCAGTTTAATTATCAGGTGCTAAAATACCATTTGATTTTCCGATATAAAAACCGGGTGAAAAAATTTGGGTTAAAAATGATAAGAAATTCAAAACAATACCTGACAAATCAAAGATTTTGTGGCTTCTCCTGATTTTTGTTTTTTGATTTTTTATTGAATGGTTTTCTTCCTTTTCCCTTTTTGCTGAATTTTTTGCCTCCTCTGCCCCTTCCCGGAGAATAAGTCTTCCATTGTGGTCCCTCGCCCATTCCTTCGGGCAAAGGCAGTTTTATAACCTCCCGTTCAATCAATT
>JBMCIT010000155.1:0-4171 GCA_048616715.1 Tangfeifania sp.
GATGGAACCTGCGGATGATTAATAATCTGTTTCCGGCCGCGAAAATAATGTTTTTCTGTTGAATATTTAACTTCAGTCAACAAGTGCATATAAAATTTCGTAATTTTGAAGGAGTAGATATGCATGACAAAACAAAAATATTATCCGACCTAAAATCTCACCTGGTAAAAAATTATGGCAGGTCAGTGAAAGAAGTTATACTTTTTGGCTCCCGAGCAGAAGATCGCTCACATGATTATTCCGATTACGATGTGCTAATTATTTTAGATAAAGATTACAGTGGCCAGGATGAAAATGTAATTTTAGATTTATGCTATGAAATAAATTTAAAATACAGTATTCTACTTGACGTGCATCTTCTCTCAACGAAAGAATTGGCTTCACCCCGTGGAAAGCAACCTGTATTTTATAATGCAATTAAATCAGGTATTTACGCATGACAATTAATGACGAGGACAGATTAAATTTGATTAACTACCGTCTCGAACAGGCCGAGGAAACTGTTCAGGATGTATATCTGCTCATCAAAAATAACAGGCTCCGTTCAGCAATTAACCGAATATACTATGGAATGTTTTATTCGCTTTTGGCCCTCGGTCTTGCCCATGATTTTGAAACTTCAAAACACAGCCAGCTTATCGGGTGGTTCAATAAAAATTTCATCCATTCCGGAAAAATAAATTCGAAATACGGAAAAATTATCAATAAGGCTTTCAACAGACGAACCAAAGGGGATTATGACGCTTTTGTAGAATTTGAAAAAGAAATTGTTGAAGAAATGTATATCGAAATGCAGGATTTCATTCAAAACATAAAGTATCTTTTTGATAACAAAATTCAAAAATAGCTACCCAAAATCCTCATCCCGTTTTATGTACTTTTTATAATCTTCCAGAATTAAATGGTAGGTTTGCAATGACAGATTTTATAAAGCAATCATAAAAAGAGCAATCATGAAATCACATTCTGGTGTTATTTCCCGCGTAGCTATCACTTTGTGGCAATCCCGGTATTCGGAGTGAGCCCGCTTCACCGGACGGACAGGAAATCTCTGAATTTGAAACAGATTTAGCTTCGCTGATTTTCAATTCTCCTCGGATACTCGTGCCAATGACAGATTTAGAAGTAGACCCTGAAACAAGTTCAGGGTGACGTCCTTTAAAACTGTGAATTAACTTGGAACGTCATGCTGAACTTGTTTCAGCATCTCTGTCATTTACTCATTATGCCCAATAAAAAATTGGGTGAGCATCAGAAATGACAATTCCTGTATTTTACGTTTGGCCTGACGCTAAACTATGGATTTGATTTCTTCAATTATCTTTTGCGCCAGGTTGTCTGCTTCCTCAACCGATTTTGCTTCGGAATAGATACGGATTATCGGTTCGGTATTCGATTTACGCAGGTGCACCCACGAGTTTTCAAAATCGATTTTCACCCCGTCAATGTCGTTCACCTTTTCGTTGCTGTATTTTTCTTTCACCTTCAGCAAAATATCATCCACATCGATTTCCGGGGTCAGCTCTATTTTGTTTTTCGACATGAAATAGTCGGGATAAGTATTGCGCAATTCAGAACATTTCATGCCTTTTTTGGCCAGGTGGGTGAGAAACAGTGCGGCGCCCACAAGTGCGTCGCGGCCGTAGTGGCTGGCCGGGAAAATTACCCCGCCGTTTCCTTCGCCGCCAATTACAGCACCGGTTTCTTTCATTTTGGCAACTACATTTACTTCGCCTACGGCAGATGCATTGTAAGTCTGACCGTATTTTTCGGTTACATCGCGCAGTACCCGGCTCGACGACAAATTGGAAACCGTGTTTCCCGGAGTCTGGCCCAGTACATAATCACTCACCGCTGCCAGCGTGTATTCCTCGCTGAACATGCTGCCATCTTCGTTAATAATTACCAGCCGGTCAACATCCGGATCAACTACAAAACCCACATCCACCTTGCTGTTTTTAACGATTTCCGAAGTTTCCACCAGGTTTTCGGGCAGGGGCTCGGGTGTGTGCGCAAAACGACCGGTAGGTTCGCAATTGATTTCCACTACATTTTTAACACCGAGTGCCTTAAAAAGGGCCGGCATGGCAATTCCTCCCACTGAATTCACCGCATCCAGCGCCACCGAAAAACCTGCTTTTTTAATGGCCTCCACATCCACCAAATCCAAATCGAGTACCTTCTGAATATGAATTTGCGTGTAGTCTTTTTCCGAAACTTCACCCAAATCGTCCACTCCTGCAAATTCAAAACCTTCTGCTTCGGCAAAATCAAGGATTTTGGCGCCTTCTTCAGCATTTAAAAATTCACCTTCCGAATTGAGCAACTTCAGGGCATTCCACTGTTTGGGGTTGTGGCTGGCCGTGAGAATCAATCCGCCATCGGCCTGTTCTTCCGTAACAGCAATTTCAGTTGTTGGTGTGGTGGAAAGGCCAATGTTCACTACATCGCACCCCATTCCCACCAGGGTTGCAACAACCAGCGAGCTAACCATTTCTCCCGAGATGCGGGCATCGCGCCCAACCACAATTTTTAATTTTTGGTTGTCTGAATTTTGTTTAACCCAGGTAGCATAAGCGGACGTGAATTTTACCACATCTAACGGACTGAGGCCCTCGCCGGGTTTGCCGCCTATTGTTCCCCTGATTCCGGAAATGGATTTGATTAATGTCATTTTGCTGAATTTTTATTCAACAAAAATAAAAAGGTCTGGCGAAATATTAAGAATGCCGGACATTAATTAATCATCCACTTCATTCAATTCGGTCAAGGTAACCTTCAGTTTTTGGATGTAGTTTCCGTAAAGTCTCCTGAATCCCCAGCGCAAAAACAAAAATATTCCACCAACCAACAGGCTTAAAACAACAAGCCCGGTAATAAAAACAATTAACAACTGGTTAACCGGAATATCGGTTAAAAGCATACCATTTTCGGCAGCGCTTACCTCCATCCCCATAAACATTCCGGATATAAATGAAATGGCAACGGCCACTGAAAAAATTATCAAAGCGAAATAAAAAAGACGCTGATAAAGCTGGAGTATCTTTATTATTTTTTTCAATGTTTCGCGGAGGTTGCAATTTACATCGCAGCTTTTTTTGGCAAGGTAGTACTGAAAAACAAAATAGATGAAAGTTGACAGAATAAGTACATAACTGAATACATTAATAAAAAGAAGCCAGCCGGGTATTGTAATCCCGTTTCCCATTGCATCGAGAACCTGTGGGGAAAATACAAAATCATCGAGAATAAAAAGTACGATTAGGACAAACAGTAAAACAAAACCAATTTTTATATTCCGGTCGATGCGCTCAATTAAATTGCTGGTCCGTTTGCTGAGCATTTCCCTGATTTGGCTTTCATCCAGTTCTTTATCGGATGAAACGCTGTCCCACGCTTTTTTCAAATCTTTTAGTTCCATAATTCTCTACTCCTCGTTTACCATCAGTTTTTTCAACTTCTTTTTGATCCTGTTCATCTTCACCCGCACATAATTTTGTGTGATCCCCGTAATTTCAGCTATTTCCTCGTATTTCCGGTTCTCGAGATACAGCAGAATAATAGATTTCTCGACTCCTGTAAGTTGCGATACAGCCGCGTGCAGCATTTTTATGTTTTCCTCGGTTTCGGTATCGTATCCTTCATCTTCCAACTGAAAGTTTTCATAAGTCAGGCTGTTCTGGTCAGGCCGGCGTTTGCTTTTTTTAAAAGAAGTAATCGCCGTATTCAGCGCCACACGGTACATCCAGGTAGTTACCTTCGATTCCTGCCTGAATGAAGGGTACGATTTCCAAAGCTGCGCCACAATTTCCTGGAAGAGATCGTTACGATCTTCCTGCGAATCGCAGTACAAATTGCACACCTTATGGATAATACCCTGGTTCTTCTGAATTATTTTTAAAAATTCCTTTTCCAAAACTGATTAATTAGTAAAAGGATAAGAAAAAAATTACATGTTTTATGAATTTTGGATGAATGGAACGGATTTATTTCATTTTTAAAAACTGTACTTCCTTTGGCGATAGCATCCGCCATCTTCCGCGTGGCAGGTTCTTTTTGGTAAGCCCTGCAAAAAATACGCGGTCGAGCTTTCTTACTTTGTACCCGAGGTGTTCGAAAATACGGCGGACAATGCGGTTTTTCCCGGAATGTATTTCCAGGCCAATTTCTG
>JBMCIT010000156.1:0-4058 GCA_048616715.1 Tangfeifania sp.
AATAAATAATTTTTCAGAATAAAACAGGCCCGGCAATCCGGGCTTTTTTTATATTTAGAGGATTGTTACACGAATACCGCGAATACAATGGAGAATATTGGAAGGGTTGAATTGCGCCAGTTGAACATCGATGATTTTGAAGAACTGAAAAAATCGAGCGATGAGGCTTATGCCGACTGGCCCGAGGAGCAGTGGAATATTAAGGAGATTCGCAAGCTGCTTAAAATATTTCCGGAAGGACAACTTGCCGTTGTTGTTGATGGAGTAGTTGTAGGGTCGGCGTTGTCAATCATTATAAAATATGAGCTGTTTGGCGACGATCACAGCTACGACGAAATTACCGGCAAGGGCTCCTACAATACACACAGTCCGAAAGGAAATACATTGTACGGAATCGATATTTTTATACGGCCCGAATTCCGCGGAATGCGGCTGGGGCGCAGGTTGTACGATGCCCGCAAAGAACTGTGCGAAAACCTCAACCTTAAAGCCATTGTTTTTGGCGGAAGAATTCCCAATTACCATAAATTTTCAGATGAGTTGTCACCCCGGGAATACATTCAAAAAGTTAAGTACAAGGAAATATATGACCCGACACTGACATTTCAGCTTTCCAACGATTTTCATGTGAAGAAGGTGTTGCGTGGCTACATGCCCGGCGATAAAGAGTCGAAAGAATACGCGGTTCTTTTGCAGTGGGACAATATTTATTACCAGAAAAAATCGGATAAAGTGAGCGGTTACAAATCGGTGGTGCGGCTTGGTCTGATTCAGTGGCAAATGCGCCTTTACAAAGACATCGACGAACTTTTTACACAGGTGGAATATTTTGTGGATGCTGTGGCAAGCTACAACGGCGATTTTATCTTGTTCCCTGAATATTTCAATGCACCGCTGATGGCCGATTACAACCACCTGGGATATGCCGAAGCCATCCGTAAACTGGCCGAATACACCGAAGAAATCCGCGAGCGGTTTATCAACCTCGCCATTACTTACAACATCAATATTGTTACCGGCAGCTTTCCGCTGGTGAAAGATGAAAAGCTCTACAATACCGGTTATTTATGCCGAAGGAACGGAACGTTCGAAACTTACACAAAAGTTCATGTTACTCCTGACGAGATTAAAACCTGGGGGCTTTCAGGAGGTGACGCCATTGAGGTTTTTGAAACCGATTGCGGACCAGTCGGTATTCTGATTTGTTACGATGTGGAATTCCCCGAGCTTTCAAGGATTCTTGCCCAGCAGGGAATGAATATGTTGTTTGTACCTTTTCTTACCGATACACAAAACGGTTACTCACGGGTTCGCTACTGTGCCCGTTCGCGTGCTATCGAAAATGAGTGCTATGTAGCCATTGCCGGGTGTGTGGGTAATTTACCCAAGGTGGAAAATATGGACATCCAGTTTGCACAGTCGGTAGTGTTTACACCATGCGATTTTTCTTTCCCCACAACCGGAATAAAAGCCGAAGCTACGGCCAACACCGAAATGATCCTGGTGGCCGATGTCGACATGGATTTGTTAAAAGAGTTACACACTTTCGGGGCTGTAAGAAACCTGAAAGACCGGCGGACCGATTTGTACTCGGTTTGTTTGAATACCGATAAAATACCTGCAAGTACAAAAAGAGTTTAGGCAAGAAAATTATGCACCTTCTTCCCAGGTAATATCGTAAAGGTAATCGTTAAACGGGAACCGTTGCGAATGTATTTTCTTTACTTCGTTATAAAGGAGTTTTTTAAATTCATCGATGTTTTCTTTCTCTTTGGCCGAAATGAAAATTGCCGGTGTATTTGTTTTGGCCATCCATGAATTTTTCCACTCTTCAAGCGTGAAATTTTCTTTTGTACGTGGTGTCAGGTCGTCATCATCTTTATGCACATGCTCATAAGCATCAATTTTATTGAAGACATAAATGTTGGGTTTTTCGCCTGATTCTATCTCTTCGAGGGTGCTGTTTACCGTGTCGATTTGTTCTTCGAACCCGGGATGCGAAATATCTACCACATGCACCAGAATGTCGGCTTCGCGCACCTCGTCGAGTGTCGATTTAAACGATTCCACCAAATCGTGCGGCAGTTTGCGGATAAATCCAACCGTGTCGGCCAGCAAAAACGGCAGGTTTACAATTACCACTTTTCGCACCGTGGTATCGAGGGTGGCAAATAATTTATTTTCAGCAAACACTTCCGATTTGGCCATCATGTTCATAATGGTCGATTTCCCCACATTGGTATAACCAACCAGTGCTACCCGCACCAGTTTGCCACGATTTTTCCGCTGGGTGGCTTTTTGCTTGTCGATTTTTTTAAGCTGTTCTTTTAGTCGCGCTATTTTATCGAGAATAATCCGTCGGTCGGTTTCAATCTGTGTTTCACCCGGTCCGCGTAATCCAATTCCGCCGCGTTGCCGCTCGAGGTGGGTCCACATTCGGGTTAACCGCGGCAGCAAATACTGGTATTGTGCCAGTTCAACCTGGGTTTTTGCATGGGCGGTTTTTGCACGGCGGGCAAAAATATCGAGAATCAGGTTGGTGCGGTCGAGCACTTTGCAGTTGAGGCGGCGTTCCACATTCCGGAGCTGGGTGGGAGAGAGCTCATCGTCGAAAATAACGGTATCGGCCTCTGCCACTTTAATGTAGTTGCCGATTTCTTCGAGTTTGCCGGGTCCCACAAATGTTGAAACATTGGGCACATCCAGTTTTTGAGTGAACCTTTTAATTACTTCAGCACCCGCAGTATCAGCCAGAAATTCCAGTTCTTCGAGGTATTCCATGGCCTGTTTTTCATCCTGATCTTTATAAATCAGACCGACGATTACAGCTTTTTCTGTTTCCGGAGTGGTTTCAATCATACATTCTTTTTAAAAATTGTTTTCGCTTCTTTGGGGTTAAATAAACCCCAAAAAAAACTCCTGATCCCTAATAAAGGAACCAGGAGCAGGCTATTATGTTTTTTCTTTTACTGAAGTACAAAATTAATCGGGACAGTGTATGAAACACGTACCGGTTCTCCGCGCTGTTCTCCGGGTTTCCATTTCGGAAGTGTATTCACAACACGCAGTGCTTCTTTATCGAGCGACGGGTCAACGCCCCTTGCTATTCGGGCATCGGTTACACTGCCGTCTGTGTTCACAACAAAGGTTACATATACTTTTCCCTGTATCCCGTTTTCCTGCGCAATAACAGGGTAATCAATAGCATTGGCAATGTACTGCCTCAACGCTGCGTCCCCACCCGGAAATTCTGGCATATCTTCAACAATGAAGAAAACTTTTGATTCTTCTTCTTCTTCTTCCTCTTCAGCTTGAATTACAGGATCAACATCAATCATTGTTTCTTCATCGGCTTCGGTGTCATCAATCTCGAGTTCGTCTTCAATTTCCACGTCGTCATCCACAATATTCAATACCTCAACTACTTTTGGCGGTGGCGGCGGTGGCGGTGGTTTAACTTCCTCTCGGGTAATCGGAATAATTTCTTCTTCGATTTCTTGCTCCTGGACTTCTCCAAGGTCAACTGCTGCTTCTGGGGTGGTTTTGTACTCAAACGCGGCAAGCACTATTCCCAATGCAACTACAAGACCAATCCAAAGGAAAATATTCCTTTTGTTTTCAAGGTCTGCTTTTGGTGTTTTTTTAACTTCCATAGTCTCTTATTTTTTTAATTCTATTTTCAGTTATTGCCTTTTAAAATTGAAGGGCTTAAAGATAAAAAATAATTGTCATTCACAAGTCAAATTTTTACATATTTCAAAAGCAGGTTTTATACCTGTAATGAACACTGTTCATGAATGCGGAATTATTATCCTGTAATTCAACTAAAAAATAACTGCAAAAACTTTACCACAATTTTAATTTTGGTTGAAAAATTTTTATATTTGCCGCCGTTTTTAGGGCATTGGCTCAGTTGGCTTGAGCATCCCGATTGGAATCGGGAAGGTCAACGGTGCGGTTTCACAAATTGCAAATGAAATATTGGGGCATTAGCTCAGTTGGCTAGAGCGTTTGACTGGCAGTCAAGAGGTCATCGGTTCGATTCCGATATGCTCCAC
>JBMCIT010000157.1:0-4053 GCA_048616715.1 Tangfeifania sp.
TCGTGAGAACCGGCGAACAGGTAATTTTTTCTTCCCAAAGCTACCGGTCTAATGCTGTTTTCTATCAGGTTATTATCTATTTGGAACCGGCCATCCTCTACATACCGTTTCAGTCGCGGCCACAGGTTAAGTGTATAGTTAAACGCTTTGCCAATGGCACTTTGTGGTAATACCTTAGGATGTTGCTCTATGAGGTACTCCTCAAGATTGCCGAGTACCTCTACCGATTTTTCATGCCGCAGTGCTTTTAGTTCATCAAACGAAAGATCTGCTTCACGTGCCTGGCGTTCCACCTTGTATAACTCCTGAATAAGGGTTAATACATTTTCTGCCCGCGCAAGGTCATTGTCCAGGGCTTTTTCAAATTTACGCCTCGCATGCGCCATGCAGGCCAGCAGTTTTATCTTTCCGGGCGGGGCCAGTTTTTCGTAAGCAATATATCCATCGGTTTGCAGGTATCCGGTAAAATCTTTGAGAAACTTTTTTGGTCCTTCCCTGCCCCGGGACTCCCGGTAGTCGAAAACCACTATTTTCCTGATCGGGTCGTAATATACCCAATGGTACCCCCGGTGGGTCGCCCCCGGCTTGTCTTCGATCAATACCGGAATAGGGGTTTCATCGGCCATCAGGTAACCGGTTTCAGTGATGGTGGTTTTCATTAATTCCCAAAGTGGCAGAAACCAGTTACTTATCGCCGTATTGGCCCATCCCCCAATAGTAGAATCGGGGATGTACAGGTTCTGGCATTTAAACATTTTCGATTGTCGGTAGTAAGGCAGGTGGTCGGTAAACTTACTTACCAAAATATGTGCAATTACTGATGCCCCGGCATTGCCTTTGGGTATAAGTGATTTCTTCTTTTTTTGTTTCCGGGGCTCCTTCTTCCTGAAAATCAAAAAGCACACCCTGGTTCGGGTCGGGCGAAACGAAACGCTCACGCTTCTGTCCATATATCAAGCGCCTTAGTTCAGCAAGCTGATGTTTCAGCAGGTCAATCTCTGAAACTTTCTTTAAAAGCTCCTGGTATTCCGCTTTCGGTATGGTTATGTTTTCGCTGTTTGCCATGATGTAAAAATAACCATCAAAAGCTTAGATTCCATAGGATTTACAGCCCTTTTATCCACAAAAAAATGTTGCTAAAAACGTTTGCGTTTTTTTGCATATTTCAGTGAAAAACCATCTACCATCATAGCAAGCTGGCTGTATTCCATGGTTTGTGAAAGACCGGTGTTTTTTGACAGCGGAAGCTCAAAAGTACCGCTTTCGAGCCGTTTGTAAAACAACACGAAACCTCCCGGTTCCCAGCGGAGCAGTTTGGCAAGGGTACGTTTTTTATTGACGAAAATAAATACATCGCCGCTGCGCGGGTCTTGCCCCAACCGGCCAGTGACAAGCCCACACAACCCGTCGAAACTCTTGCGCATGTCGGTTGGTTCCCGGAACAAATAATACCGGGCCGATGAAACTGAAAACATAAGGCTTAAAAATCAACCAGGGTTTTCAATACAGGAACCGGTGTATTGCCGGGCAAAGAAAGCCACACACCATTGGGATAATGAAGCCGGATTTCATTATTTGCACCGCTTAATGAAAAACCGTTTCCCGAAAGCCGGATAAAATCACGTGTTAAGCTATCGCTGTTTTGTCCTTTGCTTTTATGGACCCAGTACCTGAATTTTGACAAAGTGACGTTGTGCTGGCGGGCAAATTCTGCCTGCGTTATACATGACTTCTGCCAGGATTCAACCAGGGCAAGCATCGATGTACTTTTTTCCTGTAATGTCATAACAATTTTTCCCGGCAAGTTGGGGAGTTTCATCAGGGCGTGAAAGATGCATTTACCCGGACGGATACTCTTAAAACGGGCAATTCTGACGCATAATAATGCAAATATTTCTACCAGGCAGTGGGATATTTGGAACGATACAACCACAGTGTGACCATTACCGACCAACGCATTTTGAATATTGACGAAAGCAAAGTAATCTTTATCGCCAAAGATTACCGCACCAGAGCCGATAAAAAGCAGGTTATCCTCGATGGCACGGAATTCCTACGCCGCTTTATTCAGTACATTTTGCTTCCAGGTATATCAAATATCCTGCATTTATAAACCGGCAGGAAAAACACCAAAACCTGCAACACGTCAAAGAACGCATCCAACTGTTATTTTTCAAAAAAATAATAAAACCGTCATAAAGTACATAGTCCTGGACCAGGTGGGGATGTAGCCTGCCGGACTGTTTCATTCAGGCGGGTTCAAAATGGACTCGTCGCAGGGCGCTTTACCCGTTAGGTCTGAAAGGAACAGTTTATGAATCAGCATGAATTCTTCCACACTTATAACGGCTATTGAAATGTCGTCTTATCTGTGACAAAAACCTGCTTTTTGAAATTCAAACAATCCTTCAAGAACGCAAATCGTTGAATACAACGAACTGTGAATTGCTGAAATGCTTCACAGTCAAACTACAACTGAGCCAATTCGTTGATTCATATTTTCTTTTCACTCCGTCAATTCAGTTTTTACTGTTTCTCTAAATTCTTGGTTTGTCAATATTTTTAGTTCAAATTCATTCATAGACAATTGAAGTTTTGCCTTTTCTAAAGCACTCAAGTTGTTAAAAAAGTAAGCTAATTCGGTTTTGTTGCCTTTTTTATCCGTTGCGTAAAGTGCTTTTGTCAGCACAAAAGCTGTTGAACCACCCTTCATTCCACTATGCTCTAACCACTTTTTATTAGCAGGATTTTCCAAGATAAACTCCATTACTTCGTCCAAATATTTTTGTGAAGTTTCAGAAAAGTATGTTCTACTGTTTATTTTTTTCATAACTGAAACATATTCTGCCACTGTGGACGCAGGTAATCTGTCAGACCATATTTTCTGTATGTCCATTCCTAATTCACCAATATCTTTTTTATACAGCGTATCAGCGAAAAGCTTCTGATGAATATCTTTGGTTGCTGTAATGTATTCACTTTGGCTAAGCCCAATTAGTTTTTTCTGTAGTTCTTTTCCTTTTAGGCCCGGGAATTTTTCCTTACCAACAAAAAGGGCTGAAACAACATTGTAAATTTCAGTATGGTTTTTTAAGCCTAAACTGTCTACACGATTATTTACTTTTTCAATTCCAAGTTCGTTTAATAGCCATTCTGTGTTAGCATTGGAACTAAATTTTATCATTCCTTTTGCTATTTCACGAATGGAGATTTTGTCTTCTGTAATTTTATCTCTTACTGATTTTAACCAACTTGGATGAGCACCACCGTCTGTATTGGGGATATAAAATTTGTCTAAGTCTGAAATTTGTACTAATTCATCAGGGTTCAATTGCCCGTTTGCACTTTGTTCTGCATATTCGATCGCAACAATTATTTTAACCGTGCTGGCTAAAGGCATTACTTTATCTATGTTTTGCTCCGCAAAAGTCATGTCATTTCTCATGACCAAAATAGCTGATTTATCAGGGTTGCTTTTAATAAAGTCTAAAACTTTGTCTTCACTTGGTAAAAAGTAATACATTCCAAATGCACCTGTTAAAACTACAAGTCCAACTGCAATCCCAAGTCCTATTAAAATCTTTTTTAGCATATCTTCAATTGTTATCATTCGACCCAATTTCCATACAAAGTCCGTTTTTTTTTCGTTAGTTATTATTTCTTTCAATTTCTCCTGCAACCATGTGTATTCTTTTGGCCACCATTCATTCAATTCATTACCAAATTTTTGAAAAGCAATGTCAGATGATGTTTCGATTTTCTTATACCTCGTTTTGAACACTGCGAACCTTTGCTGGCGGATGCCGGACATGTGATAAAATATCCTGCGTTTAAAAACCGGCAGGAAAACACCAAAACCTGCAACACGTCAAAAAACGCATCCAACTGTTTTTTCAAAAAATATTAAAACTGTCATAAAGTATTACATTCAAATCGTTAGTTTTTCAGCAAACCCTTCTTAGTTGACAAAAGCCTTCAAAGCTG
This sequence comes from Tangfeifania sp., assembly GCA_048616715.1. GTDB lineage: Bacteria > Bacteroidota > Bacteroidia > Bacteroidales > Prolixibacteraceae > Tangfeifania. The sequence goes on from JBMCIT010000157.1 coordinate 3,985, forward strand.
CCCAATCCAGGGTTCTCCATAAAGCATCAGGCATTGTTCCCTCTCCTGAAGGAAGTCTGAGCTGGTGAT
>JBMCIT010000158.1:0-4038 GCA_048616715.1 Tangfeifania sp.
CTTGATTTACCTGCTGTTGCTGTAAGAGACGAAAGCGTACCTACAAAAATGGTGATAATTGCCGACGGCGGGTTACTTGCCAACAATGTGGATTATTCGGCCAGTCCGCCACGCATTCAGGAACTGGGATATGACCGGGTTTCAGGCCGTACTTTTGGAAACAAGGAATTTTTGATGAATACCATCTATTACCTGAACGACGACCGCGGAATTATGCAGTTGCGGAACCGGAACCAGAAAATGAGGTTGCTCGACAAGGTAAAACTGCGTGAAGAAAAGGCATTCTGGCAGTGGTTGAATGTATTGTTACCATTGCTGTTGACAGGCCTTTTCGGATTTATTTACAACCTCTTGCGCCGCTATCGTTATTCCCGTTCATAAAACCATGAAAAAATCAAAGTTTGTCAAATAGGGAAATATCCATAAAGTTTGTATATTCGTGTACTTGGTTTCTCCTTGTGTCAACCGGCTGAATTGAATCTTAAAACTGATGTCCGGGAAAAGGAACACCACTTTATGAAAAAACTAAAAAAATAAAATATTTACTATGAAATTTGTTGTTTCAAGCACCGATCTTTTGAGTCACCTTTCAGCTATAAGCAAGGTAATCAGCAGCAAAAGCACCATGCCAATTCTCGATAATTTTCTGTTCCTGCTTTCGGAAACCGAACTTACCATTACGGCTTCCGACCTGGAATCGACGTTAATTACCAGCATGGAGCTCGATAATACCGAAGGAGAAGGAACCATTGCTGTTCCTGCAAAGTTGTTAATCGATACGCTGAAAGAGTTCCCGGAGCAACCCCTGACTTTTCAGGTAGATGACGAAAATTTTGGCATCGAAATTTTTTCTGAAAACGGTAAATTCAGCATTGTGGGCCAAAGCGGTGAAGATTTTCCTGAACTTCCCCAAGTAAATGAAGATTCAGCCACATCGGTTAATGTAAGTCACAAGGTGTTGCAAAAAGGAATTGAAAAAACATTGTTTGCCACAGCCGACGATGAATTACGCCCGGTAATGAACGGTATTTTTGTGGAGCTTTCTCCTGAAAATATGGGATTTGTTGCTTCCGATGCGCATAAACTGGTACGCTACCGCCGCACCGATGCTACATCGGAGTTCGAATCATCATTTATTCTTCCTAAAAAACCGGCCAGTTTATTAAGGGCTTTGCTGCCAAAAGAAGAATTCGATGTTAAACTCGAGTTTGACGATAAAAATGCCATTTTCACGCTAACCAACTATAAATTGATTTGCCGCCTGGTGGAAGGAAATTACCCGAGCTATAATTCGGTGATTCCTTCTGATAATCCGAATAAAATGGTTATCGACCGGCTGGCATTCTACAATACGGTTAAACGTGTTTCGGTATTTTCAAACCAGGCCAGCAACCTGGTAAAACTAAGTATTAATGAAAATCAGCTGGTTGTTTCGGCCCAGGACATTGATTTCTCGATATCGGCAGTTGAACGCCTGAAGTGTGAATACGACGGTGATGAAATTGAAATCGGCTTCAAGTCTACCTTCCTGCTCGAAATTCTTTCAAATATTCCGGCAACCGATGTCCGGGTTGAAATGAGTGATCCCTCGCGTGCCGGTTTGCTGCTTCCTGCCGAAACAGAAGAAGAGGAAGAAGATGTTTTGATGCTCCTGATGCCAATGATGATAAATGCGTAAACTCATTTCATGCAATTAAATTTAAAAAATCCGGTCGTTTTTATCGACCTCGAAACAACAGGAATTGACATAGTAAAAGACCGAATCGTAGAAATTGCGTTGCTTAAAATTAAACCCGATGGCACAGAAGAAGAAATGCTGCTGAGGGTGAATCCTGAACGGCAAATTTCGGCGGAAGCAACACGGGTTCATGGAATTACCAACGAAGATGTAGCCAATGAACCGACCTTTAAAGAGGTGGCAAAAATCCTGGCGAAATTTCTGGAAGGGGCTGATTTGGCAGGTTTTAACTCAAACCGCTTCGATATCCCGCTGCTGGCAGAAGAGTTCCTGAGAGCCGATGTAGACATCGATTTCAAAAAACGGAAATTTATTGATGTGCAGGCCATTTTTCATAAAATGGAAAAACGCACCCTCGCAGCAGCCTACAAATTTTACTGCAACAAACCGCTGGTGAATGCCCACAGCGCAATGGCCGACACAAAAGCTACTTACGAAGTTTTAAAAGCGCAGCTTGAAACGTACCGCGAAGTTGAATATGAAGACAATCGTGGCAATAAATCATTTCCAATTGTAAACGAAGTGGAAAAACTGAGCGAATTCTCTTCGTACGACAGAAATGTGGATTTTGCAGGCAGGATTGTTCTTAACGAAGACGGAGTTGAAGTTTTCAACTTTGGAAAAAACAAAGGTGTACCGGTTGAAAAAGTTTTGGAAGAACAACCCGGCTATTTTGGCTGGATCATGAACAGCGATTTTCCGCTTTACACAAAACGGGTGCTGACACAAATTAAACTTCGGATGATGGAAAAATAGGGAGTGGCAGTTTCCAACTGCTACATTAAGAAACAAAAAGTCACCCATGAAAATAATTTGTATTGGCAGAAATTATGTGGCCCATGCACAGGAACTGAACAACGAGGTTCCGGAAGAACCGGTGTTTTTCATGAAACCGGATTCGGCATTGCTGCGCAACAACGATCCATTTTATATTCCGGATTGGACAAAGGAAGTTCACCACGAAATTGAGCTGATAATCCGTATTAACCGGATTGGAAAAAACATTGAGCAGCGGTTTGCCCACCGCTATTATAACGAAATTGGGATAGGCGTTGATTTTACCGCACGCGATGTCCAGCAGGTGTTGAAGCAAAAAGGATTGCCCTGGGAAAAAGCCAAGACATTTGATCAATCAGCAGCAATCAGCAGCACATTTTTCCCGGTATCCATTTTCCCTGACCGGGAGGCAATTCAATTTAAACTTAACATTAACGGAAAATCAGTTCAGGAAGGAAATTCAGGGTTGATGATATTTGGTTTCGACGAAATTATTTCACACGTTTCAAAATACATGACCCTTAAAATTGGCGACCTGATTTATACCGGAACCCCTGCCGGTGTTGGCCCTGTGAAAATCGGGGACCACCTGGAAGGTTATCTCGAAAATAAAAAACTGTTCGATTTTATGGTAAAATAATCTAAAAATCAGTAATCATGACAACCTTAAACGAAATTCAGCAATTTCTGGCACCCAAAAAAATGGCAATTGCGGGAGTTTCCCGAAATCCGAAAAAATTTGGCGGAAGTGTTTTCAGGGAATTGAAAGAAAAAGGATTTGAATTGTTCCCGATTAATCAAAATGCCGACGAGATTCAGGGGATTAAATGCTACAAATCGGTTTCTGATTTACCCGAAGATATAAAGCATCTTTTTATTGTAACCCCAAAAGCAAGCACTGCAAGTGTGGCAGGAGAAGCTATTTCAAAAGGGATGGACATGATTTGGATCCAGCAATATTCAGACACACCCGAAGCGGTTGAAGCCATTCAGCAGGCCGGCATTCCACTGATTCATAAAAAATGCATCCTGATGTTTGCCGACCCGGTAAAAGGGCCACATAACTTCCACCGTTTCCTGGTAAAAGTATTTGGCGGGTATCCGAAACCGGCAACAGCATAAGTATTATAAACCAACTCAATGGAAAATTTCGATTTTGAACTGGAATTGCAGGTACGCGATTACGAGTGCGACATTCAGGGAATTGTAAATAATTCGGTGTACCAAAACTACCTGGAACACTGCCGGCATAAATTTCTGGAGAAAATTGGCCTGAGTTTCGCACAATTGCACAACAACGGAGTTGACGCAGTAGTTATTCGGGCAGAACTGAATTACAAATTTCCGCTGCGCCCGGGCGACAGTTTTGTTGTCCGGCTGAAAATGGCAAAACAGGGACGGTTGCGCATTATTTTCAACCAGCAGGTAATTCGCAAACACGATAATAAATTAATGGTAGATGCCCGGATTACGACGGTACTGACCAGAAACGGCCGTCCGGTTTCACCCGAAATTCTGGAAAA
>JBMCIT010000159.1:0-4019 GCA_048616715.1 Tangfeifania sp.
AAGTTACTATTTGCTTCAAAAAGAGGATTGTTGAATTACATCCAGTTTTTCCCGGAAATTTCAGTGTGATATAACAAATAATTGTAAATTTTTTTGGCCACTTTTTCGTTGATGTAAGGAATGGTAATCGTTCCCGACGCATTCATCAATTCCAAACTTGCCAGCTTTCTTCTTTTCTGAAATATGGATTGCCTGAACTCCACAGCCTGGATTTTATGCAACTCCATCTGTTCCCATTTGTGAGAAATGGCGCCTTTCGAAATCCTGATTTGGTTGTTGTTCATCCTGAAATAGCGCTTTTTAATGATCAGGTAACTGTAGCCTGCCGAACCTAAAAGCCAAATCGGTGCGCTTATCCAGAAAATCCATTCGGAATAAAAAAACGGGGTAGCTAACAAAACCGGAATCCAGCCAAACAACAGCCATAGCCTTCTGAAATAGAAATTGTCTGAATAGATTCGCGGCATTTCCGAAAGCCGGTCTTCTCCAAACAAATCGGATTTTAGTTTTTCCAGATGCCGGGTCAGGCAGCCAGGAGCGTCAACCAGTTGTTGCCGGCTACGGTTTTGTCCACTTACTGCCTGCTTGAAAACCAGGTGGTAAATCCCGAATATTTTTTTTAGCGGCCCGGTTTCCCAATTTAGTTCCTGCACTTTTTGATGTGGAATAATAACATTCCGTTTATTAAAAAGGCCGGATTCGATCCGGTACGATTTTTCTTTTTTCAGCAATTTGAAATCGAAATATTTAAAAACCGTGCGGAAAAGCGAAAACAAAATGGAAACCAGGAGAAAAAATACGACAAGAAAAGTTAGAAGCGCCGAATTGGAATTCGAAATAAATTCAATAAACTCACTGGAATACTGCTCGGCTTTTTCTTCAAACACATCCTGAATCTGGTTAAAAATCTGAAGTCCGAAAGCCAGGATTATCAGCCCCGCCCGAATGTGGTTCTGGCTGATTCCAATTTTCAGCAAATCGGTCGGAGTGAGTTGCAGCAAAAGTTTTTCTTTTTCCGTTTCCGGTTGCTGCGTTTGTGGTTCTTCGGTTGTTTGATCTGACTTTTTTACAGCCTGAAGCTGCTCCTGAATTTCACTGGAAACGGATGAATCGAGTGCATGAATTTTTAATTCTTTGGCGGCAGTTCCTGCGGTGTCTATTTCAAGCGTAACCACATTTAGTAATTGCTGAATAAGGTTTTGTTTGGTATTCACGCTTTGAATCCGATCGAATGGAATGGACAATGTCTGTTTTCGGAGGTAACCTTTTTTTAGAATGAATTCATCGTCTTCCAAATAAAAATAGAAGTTGAGGTAATAAAGAATTGAATGAATGATAAGCAAAATCAGGAAAACCATAACGGCGATAAAAATCGTGCGGTTATTTCTGAAAATTTCATTCTGAAAAACAAGCACAAGCAAAACCGGCCAAAATGCCCTTATGAATTTTTGGGCGCTGAACAGAAATATGAGAATAAGGCCACGCGGAGACTGGCGGGTTGGTTTGGATAAATCGATGCTACTCATGGTCGCTGATTTTTCCGGATAAGAAAGCTTTCAGTTTTTGGGCTTCTTCTTCCCGCAACCCGGGAATGGATAAATCGCTGGAAGTACCGCCGGCTGTGTATATATTCACCGATGACAATCCGAGTATTTTAGCCAGGACACCCTGGTTTATTTCAACATGCTGAATGCGGTTTAGCGGCACCGAAGTAACTTTGTAAGTAATTAATCCGCGCTGAAACGACACATCTTTATCACGCACCAAATAACCTTTTCGCGGAAATCCGAGCCAGGTAACTACCGAAACAAAAATGATGATTAGCAGAATTGCGGCTGCGATTGAAAATAAAATTGATTGCGGAATATTATGTTGGGATAAAAACATGAAAGCGGCAAAACCTCCTGCCAGAAAAAGAAATACAATCAAAATCCGCGCAAAAAGAACAACCAGGTATTTTCGGTTCAGTCCTGTAAATGTTTCAGGTTCAACTTCGGGCAGGTTTTCAGGAATTAACACCGTATTGGTAAAATTTTCCATGTTCTTTAATCTTTTTAAATCTGCTCCCATCCTTGCCTGTAGGTATGCCTGATCCATTCAGCAGCGGTTTCGGCAGCAGGCAGGGTTGTGTACTCTTCATTGAATTGCGGGTTGCCGTATTCCACTTCAAATTCTTTGGTGGTTAGGATGCTTAGCATATCGTTGGTGGTGATGTTTGTAAAACGCATATTCGGGCCGTCCCATTTCAATTTTCGGTTCAAACTTTTTAGCCGGACAGCCAGTACACCCAGCAAAACCATTTCGGTAAGCGGCCCGGCATACCTGAAGTTGGAAGATGTTTCCAGCCTCCCTTCCTGCGGTTCTTTGCAGGCACGGATCCAATCCTGTTCGTGGCCGCCTTCACCTGCATTAAAAACACGCCTGATGGTTTTTTCCGGTTCTTCAAAATTTTCCATTTCTGAAACCGGCAGGAGAGTTGGATTATTTGCATAGGCTCCGCACATAATTTTTCCGCGCGAGCCATGAAAAATGCATCCGCCATCTTTGTCTCCCATTGCTTCACCGGCTTTCAGTTCACCGGGGCGGGGAGGCATCATTCCACCGTCGTACCAGTGTACGGTCATTTCGGGCATGGCCACCTTAGGCAGGTTGTCCCTTCGCGGAAAATCATATTTCACAAATTCCGATTTTGGTGGGGAATCTATATTGAAAACAGAAGAGCTTGCTTCAACCGTTTTCGGATATTCCAGTTTCAGGGCTTTGAAAACAGGGTCGAGGATGTGGGTGCCCGTATTTCCGAGTGCGCCGGTTCCAAAATCCCACCAGGCACGCCAGTTCCACGGATGGTAAACAGGATTGTAATCGTGCCAGGAGGCGGGCCCGACAAACAGTTCCCAATCCAAATCACGGGGAACGCGCCTGCTTCTGTCGGGTTTTTGCTGTGGCTGCGGCCATTTCGGGTGGGTTGCCCAGGCATCGACGTGTGTTATTTCCCCAATTGCGCCGGCCCAAATCCATTCACAAATACGCCGGATTCCTTCGCCCGAGTTTCCCTGGTTTCCCATTTGGGTGGCTACTCCGTATCGTTCCGATAAATCGTTTAAAATTCTCGATTCAAAAACTGAGTGTGTTAACGGGGCCTGAAGGAAAATATGTTTCCCGGCGCGCATTGCCAAAACAGCCGGTAAAGCATGTGAATGATCGGGTGTGGCAATCATTACCGCGTCAATATCTTTTTGCTGTTCGAACATCACCCTGTAATCTTCGTATTTTGTTGCTTTGGGCCAGCGTTTAAATGTGTTTTCAGCATAATCCCAGTCCACATCGCAAAGCGCCACAATGTTTTCAGTTTCCATGTTTCGCAGGTTGTTGTAGCCCTGCCCCCCAACACCGATTCCGGCGATGTTCAGTTTGTCGCTGGGAGCTTTATGTCCGAGGCCGGCAATTACATTCGATGGTAAAACCGTTAGTCCAACTGCTGCCGAAGTTGCACTTCCAAGAAAAGCACGGCGCGTAATATTTTTAGTTTCTTTCATTTTTACATTCTTAAATTATCCGAGGACAATCAGTGCGTGCAAATTAGAAAAAATATCAGGTTTTACCTACATATTCTTTTTTTGAATTGGAATTTTGGCCTGTTAACAAACTTTCAGTTTAAAAATATGTTATGCATAGAAACTTTTTCGAATTAAAGATTTCTTTTGAGTTATGAAACGATTATCAATAATAGTTCTGGTTTCCTTATTCTCATTGTCAGCATGGTCAAAAAAGAAAGAATTTCCACTTATCGGGGAGAAAGCACCTTCATTTAGTGAGAACTCAACAAATGGAGTTTTGAATTTTCCGGAAGATTTTGGGGATCACTGGAAGATTTTATTCAGTCATCCGCTCGATTTTACGGCAGTTTGCACTTCGGAATTGTGCGGACTGGCGTATAATCAGGAAAAATTCGATTCATTAAGAGTGAAAATAGCTGTTGTTTCAATTGATGAAATTGACAGGCATTTATTGTGGAAAGA
>JBMCIT010000160.1:0-4006 GCA_048616715.1 Tangfeifania sp.
GTCAGATCCAGTATCTGGAAAGCTTTAAAGAAAACCCAATTAACAGCAAACTGGTTGAGAAAATGGGCATTAAGCAGCGCATTGAAAAAGCCAGGTTAAAGTTAAGTTACATTGAATCAGAAAAATACATCGATGACATAACCGGTACAATAGGCGCCGATCCGCTGTTCAAAAAAAATTAAATACTAAACGGCCTTCCTGATCATAACAGGAAGGCCGTTTTAGAAATATAAATATTGAGATAGTTTATAAGTTAACCAGTACTTTGTAGAAATTAAACTGATCCCTTTTCTCCGGATCAAACTGATAATACGCCACCGCAATCCGGCAAATATCCTGAATTGTCTGGTATATTTCAGCCACTTCTTTTTGCCCGTAAGTACTTAATTCATTCTCTCCTTCAAGCGTTTCAAAACAATCTTTATATTCGGCTATTTGTTTTGCCGATTCAAGAATTTTTTTGAAAAGCGAATCAGGAGCCCCTTTGCTGACTATTTTTTTGCGGGTTTCTTCATCGAGGTTTTCTCTAAACTGGGTCAGGAATTTATACAAACTCAGGTGATCGCCGTTTTTAGCATCGCTGAAATAATCACTGTACCCCAGCTTTTTAAATGTTTCTTTCAGGAATGCTTTGTCATTGCGGAAATCTACTTTTAAACTTGCCCGCAGTACTTTCAGGCTTTGAAGCCCGGCCACCAACACTTCGTGCCATTCGCGGTATTTTTCATCGTAAATATTATTCAAGCCCCCGGAATAATGCTTTTCGATGGTATCTTCTATCCAGACATTCAGCGAAACGGCAAATTCCGGGTCCCATTCTTTCCGGACGCTGGACAGTTCATAAATATTTTCTTTTAATGATTTTGCAATTTTTTGGCAGGCAAGGATAGTTGCTGTACTGGTAGGACACATGGTTTTAATCTCCATAACATCAGTTTTTTGAGTTAGCTGTATATACAAAACTACCAACTTAAACCCAAAATCCACCAGATAAGGCCGTTAATTATTAGATGTTTTACAGTTATGTTATGAAACTATGTTACATAACAATGTTTTACAAAACATTTTCCAAAAATTTCCTGCTGAATTTTATTTGTGACGCTTTTCCAGTTCACGCACTATATCTTCAATCCGGTAACCTTTGTGCGTGAGCAAAACAATGAGGTGGTACAACAAATCGCCCGCTTCATAAACGAAGTTTTCATCGTCATTTGCCATGGCACCAATAATGGTTTCCACAGCCTCCTCTCCCACTTTTTGCGAAATTTCAGGCGTTCCTTTCTGAAAAAGGCGAGTTGTATAAGAACCTTCCGGCATCTCTTCTTTTCTTTTATCGATAAAATCCTGCAGATAACTCAAAAACTGAAGGCCTCTGTTTTGATTTGTTTCAGAAAAGCAGGTATCGGCTCCCGTGTGACAAACCGGTCCAACCGGATCGGCTTTTACAAGCAGTGTATCATCGTCGCAATCAACAAGAAGTGAGGCTACATTCAGGAAATTTCCTGACTCTTCGCCTTTGGTCCACAGCCGGTTTTTGGTCCGGCTAAAAAAAGTGACTTTCCCTGTTTCTACTGTTTTTGCCAGTGCTTCTCTATTCATAAACCCCACCATCAGCACTTTCATAGTAGAATTATCCTGAATAACTGCCGGAATCAAACCGTCGAATTTATTGAAATTTATCTTTTCGATATCTTTAAATTCATTCATGCCCAAAAATTTGTTGCGAAATTAATGATTTGAATCTGTTTTTTAGCGAACCACAATTCCTTTTTCCTTTAAATATTTTTTTAATACCGGAACCGGAATTTCGTTGTAATGAAAAATACTGGCTGCCAGGCCCGCATCTGCTTTCCCGGTGGTAAAAACATCCACAAAATGTTCCTTTGATCCGGCACCTCCGGAAGCAATGATTGGAATTTTCAGTGAATCAGCAAGTTGAGCAAGTTGTTCATTCGCAAACCCGCCTTTCGTACCGTCGTGGTTCATGGAAGTAAATAAAATCTCGCCAGCCCCTCGGTCTTCTGCTTCTTTGGCCCACGAAAACAGTTCTTTATCTGTGGGAATACGACCGCCGTTTACCGTCACTGTCCAGTGATCATTCTCATCGCCTCGTGCATCGATGGCAACCACCACAAACTGGCTTCCGAAATTCAAAGCCATTTCATCAATGAGTTTAGGGTTACGGACAGCCGAGGAATTGATGGATATTTTGTCGGCCCCGGCACTTAAAAGTTTTTCAGCATCGCTGAGTTCGCTGATTCCTCCGCCAACGGTAAAAGGAATGTTCAGGTGAGCTGCAATACGTTTTACCAGTTCAACAAAAGTTTTCCGGCCTTCGTGTGTTGCTGTAATATCCAAAAAACACAATTCATCCGCACCATCGGCTGCGTATTTTGCGCCCATTTCTACCGGGTCGCCCACCTCTTTAATATCCACAAAATTAATCCCTTTCACGGTTTGTCCGTTGCGGATATCCAAACATGGTATAATTCGTTTTGCAAGCATAAATAAGCCCCTTCCCAACCTTCCCTTAGGAGAAGAAATTAAATCGTAATTAAATATTTTATTAATAAGCCAATCACAATCGCCAAAGTAAACGAAATAAGAGTTCCCAAAAGAAAATATTCGGCTTTTTTGTTCCCGTCTTCACGGGTATCGTTAAACCGGAAAATGGATTTGGCAGCAATAAGAAAACCAATGGCAGTAAATTGGCCGGCCAAAATAAAAATCAGGATAAGTATTCGTTCCAGAATACCAATCCATGCTGAAATATCATGTTTGTTCTTTCTATTTTTATCCGGGATTACCGCATTTAAAAATAAGCCGGTAAAAATACCTGTTGGATTAGTAACCAAAACTAACCCCGTGGTATAGATCCAAAATCTGTTCAGGCTTTCTGAAATTACAGCATCTGTTGCATAAAAAGCCAAACCCCACAGCACAGCAACGTGCAAAAGCTGATCAATCAGAAAAGCCGGAATGGAATCCGGTAATTTCGATTTAAAAAGATCGGTAATAAAATGCGCAACAAAAATAACCGGGAAAAACCACCACAAATTTAGCTGAAACGTAAAAAGCAACGGAAGAAGTGAAGCAAGCCCGGCATGTAAAATCAGTTTTTTCGACTTCCATCCATTTTCTCTTTTATGTTGTACCCACGAACCCGGCTGCAGCCAGAAATCGGCAACCAGATGACCGGTTAACATGGGCAAAAAAACGCTATTCAAAATTTCCATAATGCTTTTCTATTATTTGTTCGTAGCGTTCCAGAAATTTTTCAATTACCTTCCAGTTGGCCGCTTTTAGTGTTTTACTCACCGAAGGCTGAGAAATATGAAGTATTTCCCCGACCTGCTCCTGGGATATCCTGTTCAGCTTATAAAACAGTACATTCGCTTGTACTGAGGAAAGACTTTTTAGCAGAACATCTGCCATGTAACAATAGGTTTCAAGTTCCCGGTCCAACTCATTGTTGCCTGTAACAACAATGATATGAAGGTCTTTCTTTTTTAAACTGTCCAGATTCTTACCCGACCGCTGAAAAGCCGGACCATCTGCTAACAACACATCATCGTTCCATGTGGCTACTTCGCCAATACCTATAGAAATTCTCAGGTCGGAAGCTTCACTTTTTCGACGCACCTCCATCCTGAATTTTAATGACAGTAACAATGCAACCATTGGTTTTACTGCCAGTTGAAAACTGTCACCTCTGTAAAACCGGGGCCTCAGGAGAATCCCTTCATGAATAAAATGCTCAATCCCGTTTTGGATAAACCTCTTCTGAGCTTCATTTAATGCTGAGGATTTCACAATGTCTCCCGTTATAACTGCAATTTGTTTATTCTTTTTCACAGAACAAATATAACTAAAAATAGTTATAAAATGAAAATATAACCAAAAATGGCTATATAATTAAATTATAATCCTTTTTGGTTATACCTTTCAATCTCTTTCAAACTGATTTTTCCTTCGTAGATGGCTTTGCCGGTTATCACGCCCGGCA
>JBMCIT010000161.1:0-3982 GCA_048616715.1 Tangfeifania sp.
CGTTTTATGGGGTATTGCCTTCCTGATGATTGGAATGGCCTGGATCTTTGGTTTATTTATCGATTTAACCGGCGACTCGGGATTGCACGCAGCTATTTCACGGCAAATGGTGGAATCGGGCGACTGGCTCAATCTGAAAATAAACGGCGAACCCTACGACCAGAAACCGCACCTGCTTTTTTGGCTGGCGGGCCTGGGAATCGAACTTTTTGGGAACTCAAATTTTGCGTTTAAACTATTTCCGTTTCTTTTTGCCCTTAGCAGTTTGTGGTTTATTTATAAGCTGGCAAAACTTTTGTTTTCGCACGAAGCAGGACTGACAGCGGCACTGGTTGCCGGCACTTCGCAAATGTTTTTTCTTTACCTGCTCGATATTCATACCGATACGATTTTGCAGGCCGGTATTGCCCTGGCGCTGTGGCAATTGATGGCTTACCTCGAAAAGAGAAAATTTGTTCATTTTATCTGGGGATTTGTTGGCATCGGGCTGGCCATGCTGGCCAAAGGACCAATAGGGGCAGTACTTCCGTTTTTTACGGTGCTGTTTTATTTGCTGGTAAAAAAAGATTTTCGCCGGCTTTTCCATCCCAAATGGATGTTGGGAATTTTAATTGTGCTGGCTGTTATTTCACCAACGCTCTGGCATTTGTTCGATAGTTTTGGATGGGAAGGAATACAATTCTATTTTATTACCAACAACCTGGGACGCGTAACCGGTGAGTATGCCGGCTCCAGCACCGACCCTTTTTATTACCTCTACAACATGTTGTGGGCTTTCCTTCCGTGGACAATTTTTGTAGTGGCAGCAATAATTCTTGAAATAAAAAGCTGGTTTTCGGCTGCAAATTTGAATGCAGGCCGGGCTGCTTTGCTTGGGAGTGTGCTGGTTTTACTGATTGTTTACAGCATTTCAAAAGGAAAGGCCCCCCACTATTTCCTGATTATGGTTGCGCCACTGGCAGTACTAACCGGTGGATATTTAAACAGGTTCAAAAAAATGGCAGTTGAAGGCCGGGGAATTTTATGTGCGCAGGGTGCGGTACTCACAATCATGTTTCTGGTTTATATTGCAATTGTTTTTTTCCTTTCCGAAAAAATAAGCTGGTTGCCTGTTTTTTTGCTGGCTGTACTTTTTATTGCAGCCGGTATTTTTATTCAAAATGAAAAAAAAAGCTGGCGGCGGTTGATTTTCTTTTCGGTGCTGGTTTCCGGAATTGTTAATGTTTTTTTGAATGCCGGATTTATACCCGGATTGGCTCAATACCAGGGAGCGCGGCAGGCACTTGAGATTTTTGAGGAAAACCGGAAACCGGGGGAAACACTTTACAATCTGCATCTGCATGAATTTGAACTTTTTTTTTATGCCAAGATGCCTGTGGTTCAGGTGCATACTTCTGAGGATTATCAGGAAATGATTAATAAAAATGATATTTGGATTTATACCACAAAAAAGGGGTACGAAGGAATTCTGGATAATGTGGAAAAGGCTGAAAAACTATATTTGATTAAACATCGGAATATGAATGAAATAAAACTATCATTTTTACTGCCTTCTTCCCGTAACGAAAATTTGAAAACGAATTATCTTTTGAAGTTGAAGTAGTGATGTTTTGGAGCTGATGTTTAGTACGACTTACATTTTGAACTATATTTGAATTCTGTAAATAAAAACAACTAATGGACCAACAAAAATTACTTTCTGTCGTCATCCCGGTTTATAATGAAGAAAGAACCATAACTGCCATTTTAGACAGGGTGCTGGATGTAGAGCTTCGTTACAATTTCGATAAGGAAATAATTATGGTGGACGACAGTTCTTCCGACGATTCGGTACCGTTAATTGAAAATTACATAAAAAATCATTCCGAAGTAAAAATGCAACTTTTTCACCAACCCAAAAATATGGGGAAAGGTGCGGCTTTGCATCGTGGAATCGCAGAAGCACAGGGAGATTGTATAATCATTCAGGATGCCGATTTGGAATATGATCCACGCGAATACAACGACTTGTTAAAACCCATTGCCGAAGGAAACGCCGATGTAGTATACGGCTCGCGGTTTATGGGCGGGAATCCACATCGTATTTTGTTTTTCTGGCATTCCATCGGCAACAAATTCCTGACATTCGTCTCCAATATGTTTACCAACCTGAACCTCACTGATATGGAAACCTGTTATAAACTTTTCAAAGCTGATGTAATTAAAAGCCTCGATCTGAAAGAAAGGAGATTCGGGTTTGAGCCGGAAGTAACTGCCAAGGTGGCCCGTATTCCTGGAATCCGTATTTACGAAATCGGGATTTCCTATTACGGCAGAACCTATGAAGAAGGCAAAAAGATTAATTGGCAGGATGGCTTCCGGGCTTTGTGGTGTGTGCTGAAATACAATCTTTTTCAACGTTGAATGAAAATTAAGGATAGATATATTCGGATTAGCAAATTAACCCAGTTAGTGGTTATTTTTATTTTCCTGGGATTTTTATCGACACTGGCTCATCGCCATTTTAAACATGTTGAAGTAGAAAAGTACGTAATGGGATCTGATATGGAGGGCTATTACCAGTATCTTCCTTATTTTTTTCTGCGCGACTGGGATGACTTTAATCGTTTGCCCTGGGCAAAACCATACGAAGAGGGAAAAACTTTAAGTGTTTACACATGCGGAGTGGCAATTCTGGAATCGCCATTTTTTCTTGCTGCCCATGGTACATCTCTTTTTTTTCAGATGGAAGATAACGATGGTTATTCAAATGTTTATTTTACTTTTATATTTCTTGCCGCCCTGTTTTACGCAACAATTGGATTGATTTTTATTTACAAAACCCTTTTGCGTTTTTTTAATCAAAAAACTGCACTCTGGACATCAGCCTTACTGTTTTTTGGAACAAACCTTTATTATTACACCATTTTCAGCCCGGGAATGTCTCATGTTTATTCATTTTCAATGCTGGCCATGTACATTTATTTTGTTCCGCTATTTTATAAATCACCCACCTTCAGAAATACATTTTTGCTGATAGTTCCACTGGCAATCGCAACACTAATAAGACCAACAAATATTATTGCAGGAATATATTTTTTGTTGTATGAAATTACCAGCTTTAATCTTTTAAAAAAACGTTTGCAGTTTCTGCTTCGTAAATGGTATTTATTGCTTTCGATGTTATTTGCCGGAGTCGTTGTTTTTATACCGCAAATGCTTTACTGGCATAAAGTCACAGGAAAACTGTTTTTTTATTCTTATCAAAGCGAAGGTTTTCCGTACCTGTTAAATCCTCAAATTGGAACTGTGTTGTTTAGTGCCCGAAACGGATGGTATATTTATACGCCTCTAATGTTTTTTGCTACTTTTTCGCTGCTTTACATGGTTTACAAAAGAAAAAAGCAATCAATTGCCATCCTGGTTCCAATGATACTGATTATTTATATCAATGCAAGTTGGTGGGCGCCTACTTTTAGCGCAGCAGCCGGGTACCGTGCTTTAATCGAATTTCTTCCGTTTATGGCAATTCCGCTTGCTTTCCTTTTTCAAAAGATTTATAACTCGCACAATCAACTATTAAAGAACTCGGTAACAATTCTGTTGATTTTTCTGGTTTTTTATAATATTCAGTTTGCATTTAAATATGATTCCTGGCTTTGGTGGGACACAGAATGGCAATGGAAATATTTACTCCGAATTTTTAAATTTTAAGAAAAGACGTTGAGACTGATATGAAAACTACCGGTTTTAAAAATAATTACCTGACAGTTCTATTCCTCGTTTTTTTTATTGTTTTTGCAATTTCAACATTAATCGATGCGCAGGCACGCATACTAATTTCTGACCCGGCATTATATTTTTTCAAAATTATCAGTAGTAAAAATCTTTTTATCCCTGCCGAACGCTTAACCTCGATAATTAATCAGCCTTTGCTCGTTCTTGGAGTTCATGCCAAACTTCCGCTTAATTATCTGGTAGGCATCTATTCGCTCTCTTTTCT
>JBMCIT010000162.1:0-3968 GCA_048616715.1 Tangfeifania sp.
ATCTATCACATTTTCTTTCAGCCATCTTTTTTCATCGATTCCATGCATCTCGGCAAAATCAATCCGGCCGTTTACCACATCGGTCTGGAATCCTTTCATTACCGGGAAAGCTTCTTTTTCAACCAGCGGATTGATGGCAATATTTGTCAGTAATACCTGGTGCCGTGCCGAATTGTACAAAAGTGAATCGGCAGAAAATTCATACAAACCATCTTTGCTTTGAGTTTTTAATCCGGTTGTGGAAATTTTAAACTCTTCGGAATTCAGAAAATTTGCAGGGGGTTGGTTCTCGGCAATCAGAATATTTTTAAAACCGAGGTTTATCTTATTGTCGAACAACTCTTTTTGCAGCCAGTTAAAGTTAACGCCGGCATTATTTAAGGTTAGCCGGTTTACTTTTATCTGATCGAGATAAGGCTCAACAAACGGATAAAGATCGAGTGTCTGCAAAAATTCGATGGTGTCTTGCCCTGTTTTTTTATTGATGTGGATTTCAACCGAAGGGTTCTCAATATTTATCGCCTCAAAATTGAACCGGTCTTTATTCAGTGCATCATCCAAATCAAAATCTGAAAAACTGATTTCGGGGGCATGAATTGTAAAATTGTTATTGTTCCGACTGGTAGAAAAAGGTTCCACTTTCAAGTTTTCAATGGTTATCGATTTTTGTTCCCGGTTAAACTTCAACTGGCCGGCTGCCAGACTGTGGATTTCGTCGAGAGGCGCCTTGAAGTCTGTGAGGTCCAGAAAAATATTGCTGCTGCTTATTTGAGCCTGATTTTCTTCATTGGTAATTTTTACCCGGGGCATGGTCAGGTTAAAACCAAAGCTGGCCTTGGCACGGTGGTCGGTTCCGGCAGTTGCGTAGGTAATCACTTCAGCATTGTTGATTTTAAACGCGTCAAGTCGGAGCGACTGAATAAAATTGGGTAACGGGAACCGGTATTTGCTTAAATCGAGTGATTTGGCTTTTCCAGGCTGGTTGTAAACCTGAAACTTCGGCGAGGAAATTTCAAGCGTTTCAATTTTTGGGTTTTTCGAATAATAAGCTTCCCGGAAATCAAAGTTGCTGATCTTCAGTTCAGGAATCGAAACCTGGAAAGTGGTTGGTAATCCGCCGTATTTTTCAGAGGTTATTAACGGATACAATAGACCGTTTTTCATGCCCACTGTTGAATTGACAGAAGAAAGCCTGATTTCACCGGCTTTTAAAACATGCACACTGTCCGATAGTTCAAACTGCTGATCTTTAATACTGATGTCGAAATCGTCGGAAAAAAAGAGCCGCTGTTTATTCAGTTCGTTTTTATTCAGCCTGAAATTAAAAAGCGATGCCGAAAATTCATTGTCGAAGGAAGTTGTTCTGCCCCTCCGGGTATGATTTACCCATGTAATCTGACCATTTGGAATGGAGAAACGTTTGATGTCGAAATCTTCCACATAGTTGAAAATCAGATCGTAAAATTCATTCAGGTCAATTTTTTGTTTGCCGGCCCTGAGCGATCCGAAATTTTCAAAATAGATATCCGGATTCACGATTTCAAACCTGTTAATTTTTAATTGTTTGTTGAAGAATGCATTGTTTAAATCTATTCCGTTAAGGTTTATTTTGGGCACGGTAATGTTATACAACTCCGACCGGTTGTATTGGTGCATGGTGGTCATTGTTACATTACTTTGCACCGGCTGAAGTTGCAGATTTTCAACCTGAACTTGCTGGGCGAGGCTGGAAACCCTGACTTTTTCCATTTCCAGTTTATGCAAATTATCGACAAGCCGCATGTTGTAATCCCAAAAGTCGAGATTGAAATTGGTGGCGTAAAAATATTTGTCGGTGCGTTGTACGCTCGCCGAATCGAGTGTGAAATCGGTCAGGCTGAAGGTAAAACCGGTTTCAAAATACCCCTGCAGTTCCTGATTTTGGTGGTTCTGAATGTTTAATTTTCCGTTTTCAATATACACCAGGTTTGAATAAATCCCCAGCAGGTAATCCGAAACCATCTCAAACAACAGCCCGGCCTCTTTTTGGCGTTCCTTCTTCTGACGTTCCAAATGATACTGCAGGTGTACATCGGGTTCAATAATTTCAATTTTTGAAGTGGGCAACCGGCGCGTATAATAAAGTCGTTTCAAATCCACATCTTCAATGTTGACCTCGCGGCACTCGATATTTAGTTCGGTGCGCGAATTAAATTCCTGAAGAACAGAAGGCACAAGTTTAATTTGTTGAATGCCGAGGCGGTTGGTGAAAGTTGAAACAAAAAGTGAATCGGCGCTAAAATCGTGTTGGTTGTCTTCGAGGCGAAGCTTATAACCTCCCACGCGCATTTCCATATCATCGGCATGAAATAGCTTTTCGCGGTTTCGGGCAGATGTGGAATCGAGTGAAAAGCCATCCAGAATAATATCTATGGAGCGAAACTGCTGCTGGTAATTAACTGTGTCGGGCTGCCGGAAGATTTCCAGGTGGGCGCTTTTCAGGGTAAAACTGTCAATTTCCATTTTTGTGAACTGGTTTTGCACCAGGGTATAAAGATCGAAATCGTTCAGTTGTTCCAGATTAAACCGGTTCGGATTTTCTTTATGAAAGAAACGAATTTCGGGATTGTCGAATTCGAGGTAACTGATTTTTATTGAATCGTCGAGCGCAAAGTGAGTGATGCTTTTACTTTTAACGTAAACTTCGGGCACGTTAACCTCGAAAAGATTTTTTTCAGGAATCCGGTAAAGCGGGAAAAGCCGGAATCCTGTCGCACGAATATCTGTACTTTTCAACGAGTATTCAAGTGTGTCGATGGTGGTAACATGCAGGCTGTCGCCCATGTTGTTTCTGAAATTATTCATTTTAACCAGCACGTCGTCGGTTTCAAAAAAACGGGTTTCACTGAAAACCATGGCCGAATCGGTTCGGAATCCATGAACTTCGAGCATTACCTGTTCTGCCTGCGATTGCTGCAAAGTTCTTCCTGCGGCTCCGTAAAATCCGAAGTTTGCATCGTAAAACTCAATCCTGTCAATTTTTAGTTGTTGCAAGTGAGTTTGAAACAGCGGCCTGATTTCGGCCACCACCTGGTCGGCCATATCAATGGAGTCGTTTCGGAACAGCTCTTCACCCGACAGTTCTAAAACCGGCTTCGAAACTGAAATCTTCCGGCAGTGGAAAGTCTGATTTTTCCACAAAGCGTTAAAGTTGATTTTTTCCATTCTTACCGATTCTGCAGTAAGCGAATAATGTGTTTGTGCCGGATTTTCTCCCTGAATTTTTTTTAACTTTTTTTCTTCCGGAATCAACTCGAGTCCCCGAAGCGTGAATGCAAACGGAAAAATTTCCCACCCGATTTTTTCGATGGAGAGCTGGTACAATCCGTCCGATTTTTCAGAAACAAATTCTGACGCTTCTTTTTTCAGATAATCAGGGGCTTTCAGCCAGGCTGCAACCAACAAAGCAACCATGAAAAAGGCAAGCACCGCCAAAAACCAACCAGTTATCTTCTGAATTATTTTTCTATTTTCTCCCATATTTAAGGATTGCTTCCGGTTATAAAGATATCAGAATTTCCGTAAGGTTGCGTTCAGCATTCGAAAAGGATTAAGCTACAGCACATAAAAATTTTACTTTAAAGAATAAAAATCCATTCCGGTCCATTCTGATCCCGATATTATTTTTATTTTTACTTCAAAGAAAAAGGCAACGCATTTTTTATTTGCTGAAGTTTTTTCGAAACAGGTTTGAAATTAACGCGTAAAAAGCAATTTCATTGCCTGTATTTTTTTTGTAAATCTAAACCAATTTGAGGCTGAGTCAATATGAAACAGTTTTTTCTGCTCGTTGTTTTTAACTTCCTGTTTTTACTCCTGAACGCTCAACCTGTAAATGTGATGCTGGTTACCGGAGGTCATTCCTACGATACGATTCAATTTTTTCAACTTTTTGATTCAATCGAAAATATGGAATACGATCATTTTGC
>JBMCIT010000163.1:0-3959 GCA_048616715.1 Tangfeifania sp.
CTCCAGGTAATCCACTACCAGTTCAATATATTCTTCTGCCGTAAAAAGCTGAAAATCATTTGGGTTATCGCGAAACTGTTTTTCCATTACCGTACCTTTGTGAATTTGTAACTGGTGCAGTTTCAGATTTTTCAGGGGCAGTTCGGAAATGGCCCGTGCCTGGTTCAGCCAGTCTTGCCGGGTTTCGCCGGGCAGTCCCAAAATAAGATGTGCGCCATTGTTGATTCCTCTTCGGCTGGTTTCTTCCAGCGCCTGAACAGATTCTGCAAAAGTGTGTCCGCGGTTGATTTTTTCCAGCGTTCGGTCGAGGTGCGATTCCAATCCGAATTCCACCATTACATAAACTTTTTTGCTTAATGCTTCCAGGTAATCGAGCAACTTTTTTTGCAGTGCATCGGGCCGCGTGGAAATGACCAGTCCCACAATTTTGGGATGTTGCAGGGCTTCTTCGTACAATTCAACCAGGTTTTCAACAGGTGCGTAACTGCTGGTGTATGCCTGGAAATAAGCCAGGAAACGCATCGATTTGTATTTCTTCCCAAAAAACCTGATGCCTTGTTCTATCTGGCTTGTTACACTGGTTTTGAGGTTACAGTAGCTGGGTTTGAAGGTCTTATTATTGCAGTAGGTGCAACCGCCGTATCCTTTTTTGCCGTCGCGGTTGGGGCAGGTAAAACCTCCGTCAACCGACACCTTTTGCACCCGCTCCGAAAACAGGTTTCTGAAATAAGTCGGAAAATCATTGTAACGTTTTGAATGTTCCCAAAAAAAGGTTGGCTGCCCCATGAATTTTTTATTTGCGGACAAAATTACAGAAAAATTCAGAGCAGAAGTAATTCATCCGGTTGTTCAAAAAATATTGAAAACTTTCTGCCCGAAGGACTTGTTAGCTATTTTTATTCAGAGATCTTATTTCTATTTTTAAAAAGTAAAATCAGTGTTTATGCTTACAGAAAAAGATTTACAACAAATACGAGAAAGAGGAAGTAACCCGGAAACCGTTAAAAAGCAAATTGAAAATTTTAAGAAAGGATTCCCTTACCTTGAAGTGGAAGCAGCTGCAACCGTTGGGAACGGAATTATACAGCTCGATGAAGAAAAAGTTAAGGACCGCGCTGAAATCTACGACCGGAAGATAGAAGCGGGAATAAAACCCTTAAAATTTGTACCGGCCTCGGGCGCTGCCAGCCGCATGTTCAAAGCGCTTTTTGAAGCACTGGAAGCCTGTAAAAAAAGTGGCAATCAGAAAGAAGTGCTTGCACGGTATTCGGCAGCCAGGGATTTTTTGGCCAACAAGGAGCAGTTTGCATTTTTCGACGATCTGAAAAAAGTTCTGGAAGAAGAAAATGCTCCTGGGGGGTGCATCAGTTGGATTGACTACCTGCTGAATGAAAAAGGGCTAAATTATGGTTCGCTTCCAAAAGGACTGCTCAAGTTTCATAAATATAA
This sequence comes from Tangfeifania sp., assembly GCA_048616715.1. GTDB lineage: Bacteria > Bacteroidota > Bacteroidia > Bacteroidales > Prolixibacteraceae > Tangfeifania. The sequence continues at coordinate 1,450 of JBMCIT010000163.1, forward strand.
AGACGGCGAGCGGACACCTTTTGAGGAACACCTTGCGGAAGGCGCCCTTTACGGAAAAGATAAAAATAATGTAGTGCGGTTGCATTTTACAGTTTCTCCCGAACACCAGAAAGCTTTTGAAGGGTTTTTTGGGAAAATACGGGCGAAATACGAAAATGAACTGAATGTAAAATTTGAAGTTTCCTTCAGTCTGCAAAAACCATCTACCGACACCATTGCGGTGGATTTGAACAATGAACCCTTCCGCGAAGAAGACGGAAGTTTGCTTTTCCGGCCCGGCGGACACGGGGCACTCATCGAAAATCTGAACGATTTGGATGCGGACATCATTTTTATCAAAAACATCGATAACGTAGTTCCCGACAACCGCAAGCAACTTACAGTGGATTACAAAAAAGCGCTCGCAGGGGTTTTGTTGCGCATTCAGGAAAAGATGTTCCGTTATCAGAAATTACTGAATGATCGGCATCCTAGCGCGCTCGACAGTAAATTTCTGGCCGAAGCGTCCAACTTCCTGGAGAATATACTGAATGTTCAGCCTCCTGAAAGCCAGTACTACACCGAAAAGGAAGAACTCTATCATTACCTGCGCGAAAAGTACAACCGGCCTTTGCGGGTGTGTGGCATGGTAAAAAATGAAGGTGAACCGGGAGGCGGGCCGTTTCTTGCAAAAAATCCCGATGATACGGTTTCGCTTCAGATTGTGGAAAGTTCACAAATTGATCCCGAAAGTGTTCAGCAACAAAATATTGTTAAAAATGCCACCCATTTCAACCCGGTTGATTTGGTGTGTGCCACCCGAAATTACAAGGGAGAAAAGTATGATCTGACTAAGTTTACCGATCCGGCAACAGGCTTTATTTCGAAAAAATCGAAAGACGGAAAAGAATTGAAAGCCCAGGAACTGCCCGGATTGTGGAACGGTGCTATGAGCGACTGGAATACACTTTTTGTGGAGGTGCCTGTTGAAACATTTAATCCGGTGAAAACCGTCAATGATTTGTTAAGGGAACAACACCTTTAGTTGAAGTTATTTCATTATTCGAAGTGATTTGTTAATTTCGCAGTTTCATTTTTGGAGGATTGATGAGCCAGGAAGAACGGAATTTTTTAGATGAAGGGAATATCAGCGAAGCACTAAGCAGGTTTAAACGATCGCTGATTTCAGGAAGGAAGAGTTACTTTGATGTATCTGAATTTGAGGGTATTGTTGAATACCTGCTTGATGAAGGAGATATTAATGCTTCGGAAATTGCTGCCAGGCAAGGCATTCAGATTCACCCCGGCGCAGTTCCGCTCCAGTTGAAATACGCACAGGTCTTACTCAGCAAAGGCAAATACGAGAATGCACTTCAGTACCTCGATTTGGCTGAACAGGTTGAAGCTAACAACCCCGATGTGCATTTGATGAAAGGTTCGGCATGGCTGGTAATGGGCGAAGATATAAATGCAGAACGATCATTCCGGCAGGCTCTGAAAAACGGGGAAACCGAGAAGGATGACATTCTGTATCACATTGGAGCCGCTTATGTTCAGGCAGGAGAAGTTTCAAAAGCGCTCGAATTTTTTGAGGCAGCGCTGCGAATAAATCCCAAAAACGATCTGGCACTTTACGAACTTGGATTTTTCAGCGACCAGACCGGCGATTACCAGAAAAGCATCGATTACTACAACCGTTACCTCGATATCGATCCGTTTAATTATTCCATTTGGTTTAACCTGGGGATTACATACAACAAAGCCGCCAACTACGAAAAAGCAGTTGAAGCTTATGAATTTGCCTATGCGCTGAATGAAAATTACAATCAAACCCTTTTTAATATCGGCAATGCATACGCCAACGACGGCAAGTTTGAAAAAGCGATTGGCAGATACAGGGAATTTCTGGAAATCGATCCCGAGAATGACGATGCTTACTGCTACATTGGCGAGTGTTACCTGAATCTTGAAGATTACATAAAATCAGAGTACTATTACCAGAAAGCCATCAAAATAAACCCGGACAATGATTCTGCCTGGTTTGGAATCGGGCTGATAATGTGGGTGGAGAGAAAGTGGGAAGAAAGCATTGTTTTTATAAGAAAGGCCCTTGATGTTGATGAAACAAATCCGGAATACTGGCTCACTTTGGCTAAGGTTTATACTGATTCCAACAAGAAGGAAAAAGCCGAAAAAACTTATAGATATGCCAGCCGGCTTGAACCTGAAAACAGCGAGATTTGGCTGAGCTGGGTGGAATCCCTTCTGAAATTTGGAGAAACAGAAAATGCGTTGCGCATTTTAAAATCAGGCCTTAAAAAGAACAGCGATGTTGCTTTGAAGTATCGGACGGTAAGCCTTTTAATGGAACGGAAAAAAGAAAATGAAGCACTTGCCATGCTTGAAAAAGCAATGGAGCAGGACTTTGTTCAGTTGAATTATTTGTTCGATGTATATCCCAAAGCCATTAAAAATAAAAAACTGCAAAAGCGCATCGATGAATACAGGGAGCGCAACAACCTCAAATAATT